>NZ_JBJZOH010000008.1:0-220765 GCF_047200595.1 Streptomyces sp. MS19
AAGAGCTGGTCCTCACCAGGAATTCCTGGTGAGGACCAGCTCTTTTTGTGTTTCTGCTCCACCGCTTTCCCGGTCCTTCCCGACATGGAGATGGACCGGGCGGGGGATCAGAGCTTGCCGGATGCCTTGAGGGTCAGATACGCGTCGGCGAGAGCGGGAGGAAGCGCGTCCGGGAGGCCCTCGACGACCGTCACGCCGAGGCGGGTGAGGCGTTCCGCCAGCTGGTCACGCTCCGCCTCGTGGCGCGCTGCCGCCGCGGCCTCGTAGACGCCGGCCACCGTGCCCCGCGCACGGCTCATCTCCTCGATGCGCGGATCGGACACGGCGGCGACGACCACCTTGTGGCGGCGCGTCAGCCGGGGCAGCACCGGGAGCAGACCCGATTCCAGCGGCGCCGTGTCGAGCGCCGTGAACAGGACGACCAGCGAACGGTTCCCCGCCGCCGCGAGGGCCGCGGACGCCATACCGCCCGGATCGCTCTCCACCAGCGCCGGTTCGACACCGGCCAGCGCGTTCACCGCGGACGGCAGGACATCGGTCGCGGACCTGCCGCGCACCGAGGCCCGCGTCGTCCGGTCGAAGGCGAGGAGGTCCACACGGTCACCGGCACGGGAGGCGAGCGCCGTCAGCAGCAGCGCCGCGTCCAGCGACGCGTCGAGCCGGGGCATGTCACCGACACGCCCGGCCGACGTGCGTCCCGTGTCCAGGACCAGCAGCAGGTGCCGGTCACGCTCCGGACGCCACGTCCGGACGGCCACCGACGACTGACGGGCCGTCGCCCGCCAGTCGATCGAGCGCACGTCGTCCCCCGGCACGTACTCCCGGAGGCTGTCGAACTCCGTGCCCTCACCGCGCGTCAGCAGCGTCGTCCTGCCGTCGAGTTCGCGCAGGCGCGCCAGCTTGGCCGGGAGGTGCTTGCGGCTGGTGAACGGCGGCAGGACCCGCACGGCCCACGGCACGCGGTGACCGCCCTGGCGGGCGGCGAGGCCCAGCGGGCCGTACGAGCGCACGGTGACGCGCACCGGCCGGTGGTCGCCCCTGCGGGTCGGCGAGAGGACCGTGGTGACGCGGCGGCGTTCGCCGGCCGGCACGGTCAGGCGGTGCCGTGACCCTTCGAACCGTGCGACGGGCCGCCAGCTGCTGGGCGGCCACGCGTCGCGGACGTCGGCGCGCAGGACGCGGGCTGAGGAATTCGTGACGGTCAGGGTGACGTGGGCTTCCTCGCCGAGGCGCGTCGTCGTGTCACCGTCGCGCGCGAGCCCGAGCGTACGGACCGGGGCGGCGCGCGCCAGGTCGTACAGCAGCGCGAGCAGCAGGAGGCCCAGGACGGCCAGCACACCGTTCCAGCCGGGGAAGGCGGCGACCACCAGGGCGCCCAGCGCGGCGACGAGCGCCGTGCGGCCCGTGACCGCCATCAGCGGGGGACCGGGACGCGGGCGAGGAGGCCGGTGACAACGCCGTCGGCCGTCACGCCCTCCATCTCCGCCTCGGGCCGCAGCCGTACGCGGTGGCGCAGCGTGGGCAGGGCGAGGGCCTTGACGTCGTCGGGCGTGACGAACGCCCGGCCGGACAGCCAGGCCCAGGCGCGGGCCGTGCTCAGCAGGGCCGTCGCGCCGCGGGGCGAGGCGCCCAGGGACAGCGACGGGGACTCGCGGGTGGCGCGGCAGACGTCCACGACATAGGCCGCGATCTCCGGGGCGACGGTGACCCTGGCGACGTCCGCGCGCGCGGCGGCCAGGTCCCCGGCGCCCGCGACCGCGCGGACGCCCGCCGCGGCGAGGTCGCGCGGGTCGAAGCCCGCGGCGTGCCGGCTGAGGACGTCGATCTCCTGGTCGCGTCCCGGCAGCGGCAGGACGAGCTTGAGGAGGAAGCGGTCGAGCTGCGCCTCGGGGAGGGGGTAGGTGCCCTCGTACTCCAGGGGGTTCTGCGTCGCGGCGACCATGAACGGGTCGGGCAGGGGGCGCGGCGTGCCCTCGACGGTGACCTGCCGTTCCTCCATCGCCTCCAGCAGGGACGCCTGGGTCTTCGGCGGGGTGCGGTTGATCTCGTCGGCCAGCAGCAGGTGCGTGTAGACGGGGCCTGGCTGGAACGAGAACTCGGCGGTGCGGGCGTCGTACACCAGGGAGCCGGTCACGTCGCTCGGCATCAGGTCAGGGGTGAACTGGACGCGCTTCGTGCCCAGGTCGAGCGCGGTGGCGAGGGTGCGTACCAGCAGGGTCTTGGCGACGCCTGGGACGCCTTCGAGGAGGACGTGTCCCCGGCAGAGCAGGGCGACGACCAGGCCGGTAACGGCGGCGTCCTGGCCGACGACGGCCTTGCCGATCTCGGCGCGGAGAGCCTGGAGCGCGGCGCGGGGGTCGTCCGTTCTGGCGTCTGTCGGTGCGGTCACTGGGGGCGGTCCTTGCCTCTCGGATGCGCGTGGTCGGGGGCGACGCGGCGTTCCAGCGCGTCGAGCTCGTCGGCCAGCCGGATCAGGCCGGGGTCGTCGGCCGGTGGCGGGCCGAAGAGCAGGTGGTGCACGGCGGGTGCGGGGTCGCCGGTGCGGGACGCCACGGCTTCGGTGAGCGCGGCGGGGGAGTGCGCGGCGTGGCGTGGCAGGCCGACGAGGGGGGCGAGCCGGGCCCGGGTGGCCGTGCGCAGGGCGTCGGCGGCGCGGTCGCGGGCGTCGGTGCGGTGGTAGAGGCGTGCGCGGCCCTCGGTCGTCTCGGCGGCGTGGACGACGACGGGCAGCGGCTCCGTGACCACCGGGCCGAGGCGGCGGGCGCGCCACAGGGCGGCGAGGGCGGCGGCGATCGCCAGCTGGAGGGCGGCCCAGCGCCAGCCCGGGTGGATGAGATCGGTGAACGAGGCGTCGCCGGTGCCGCGGGTGGCGTCGTCACCCGAGGGGAGGTACCAGACGAGGTGGGGGTGGGCGCCGAGGAGCTGGAGGGCCAGGGCGGCGTTGCCGTCGTCGGCGAGCCGGTCGTTGCGCAGGAGGTCGGGGGCGCCGAGGAGGACGGTATCGCCGGGGGAATCGGGGAGCACGACGAGGGTCGGGGCGTTGTCGGCCGGGTAGCAGGCGGCACCGGGGCCGGTCCGGGTGAGGACGCTGTAGCCGGGGCCGCCCAGGGTGACGCTGCCTGCGCGGCGGGCCGGGGCGTAGTCGCAGTCGGCGGGCAGGGACGCGAGCGGGGAGTCGGGGGTGACGCGTACGCCGGGGGCGAGCGTGTCGAGGGAGAGGGCCGTGGGGGCGAGGAGGATGGTGCGGCCGGGGCTGTCGGCAGTGGCGTCGCGCAGGGTGGCGAGGCTGGTGTCGCTGAGGGAGTCGGGGCGGGCGACGAGGAGAGTGGTGTCCGGGCCGGCGGCGTCGGCTGCCTCGGCGGTGGTGGTGACGAGGGTGGTGTCGACGCCGTGGTCGGCGAGCAGTTCGGCGATGGCGCGGGTGCCGGGTGGCGACGACGAGCGGGGGTCGAGGACGCCGGAGGGGCCGTCGTTGAGGTACGCCAGGAACATGCCCGTCGCCGCCAGGACGGCCGCGATGACGAGGGCGCCGCGCCCGCGCCGCCACAGGGTCCTCGCGGTGGGGGAGATCGCGGTGGAGGTGGTCATCGGGCCGTCCCGGTGGTGGACAGGGTGGGGCGGGTGCGGGCCGCCTGGTCGTCCAGCTCGGACACGCGGGCGTAGTCGGCGGCGTCGGCCGGTCGGCTGCCGTAGGTGACGGCGTTGAACAGGGTGGCGGCCTCGGCGAGGTCCGCGGACAGGGCGGGCAGGTGGCGGCCCGCTTCGGCGGCGGCCTCGGTGGCGGTGCGGCCGGGGCGGACGTCCAGCAGGGCGCGTTCCTCCAGGGCGCGGACGAGGGCGCGCGTCCGTTCCTGCACGGCCGGGGTCCAGCGGGACGCCAGCGCGTGCCCGGCGGCGGCGGCGCGGTGCTCGGCGGCCGTGCGGGGGCGGTCGGTGAACAGGGCGCCGTCGCCGCGCGGCCCGGCGGCGTTGCGCGGACTGCCCAGGCGCAGCCACAGGACGGTGACCAGGGCGGCCACCAGGACCGCGACGATCAGGAGGCCCACCCAGCCGCCCGGGGTGCGGACGGCGACACCGTCGAGGAGGTCGGTGACGCGGTCCCACAGCCAGTCGAGGGCGCGGCGGAACGGGCTGGGCTCGTCGCGCTCGTACATCGGCCGGGACAGCTCGCGTTCGGCCTCCTCGCGGGCCGGGCCCCGGTCCGCGCCGACGGGTGGACCGGAGGGGTCCGTCCGCCGGGCGGTGGGGAGCAGCGGGGGCACCGGGTCAGGTCCCGGGGGCAGGGGCGACGCCTGCGGCGCGGGCCAGCTCGATGTCCAGGGCCTCGCGGCGGATGCGCTGGTCGATGTAGAGGAGGGCGGTCACGCCCGCGCTGATGGGGAGGGTGATGGTGGCGGAGACGACGGCGCCGATGCCACTGACGAGGAGGTAGCTCCAGGTGAGGTCGGCCGTACCGTCGAGGGCGGCGCCCGTGTCCTGGCCGGAGATGAGGGCCGCGACGAGGGACACCGGGTACTCGATGATGCCCGCGACCACGGCGAGGATCACCATCATCAGCAGCTGGATGCCGAAGACGCGCCACCAGGAGCCCGTCACCAGCTTCCAGGAGCGGCGGAGCGCGGCCGTCACACCCTGGCGTTCCAGCATCAGGGCGGGTGCGGCGAGCGAGAACTGCACCCACAGCCAGATCACGGTGGCGACCGCCGCGATGGCGAGGACGGCGAGGAGCGCGTCGCTGCCGGAGAGCGCGCCGATCAGGACCGGGATCACCACGGCGCCGACGGCGATCAGCGGGACCAGCAGGACGAGGCCGAGCAGGCGCAGCAGGCGGGGGCGGGAGTCGTGCCATGCCTCGCCGACGGTGACGGAGCGGCCGAGGACCGCGCGGCTGACGACCATGGTGAGCATGGCGGTCGTCAGGACGGTCCCGAGGAGGCTGACGACGGTGGTGGTGCCGCCCCAGACGAGGAAGTCGCGGAGGGCGTCGTTCAGCTCCTCGTCGGTGTAGGTGGTCTCGTCGCTGCTGAGGAGGGACAGGCTGGTGTCGTCCACCCACAGGGCCATGCCGAGGGCGGAGACGAGCTGGGTGAGGACGGCGATGGCGAAGGCGACCGTCAGGACGGTGCGCCAGTGGGTGCGCGCGGTGGTGACGGCGCCGTCGAGTATCTCGCCGACGCCGAGGGGGCGGAGCGGGATGACGCCCGGCTTGGCGGCGTGGGCGGCGGGATGCCAGCCGGGGGAGGCCCACTGGGGCTGGCCCCAGCCCTGCGGTTGCTGAGGTGGCTGACCCCAGCCTTGAGGTTGCTGGCCCCAGCCCTGGGGTTGCTGGCCCCAGCCCTGGGGCTGCTGTGGCGGTGGCGGCGGGACGGGCGGGGGCTGCTGCGCGTCCGGTGCCTGGGGCGGTGGCGCGGCCGGGTCGGCGGGCGAGTGCCCCTGGGGGCCGTCTTCCGGTGGGGGAGACCCAGGGGGCGCCCAACCCGGCGAGTCGCTCACGCTGTCACCTCGTTCAGCAATGTTCGAGTCAAGTCGTCGCCGCCCATCGTGCCACGGCGGCGTCCCGGGCGCGGCGCTCCCTGTGGCTTGCCTTCTCTCGCCGGGGTCCTCCGGGCAGACTGGCCCAATGGCTGATCACGGACTCTCCGCCCTGCGCTGGGCGGAACCGCCGGACGGACCCGTCCTCGTGCTGCTCGACCAGACGCGGCTGCCGGTGGCGGAGGAGGAACTCGTCGTCACCGACGTGCCGGGGCTCGTCACGGCCGTCCAGACGCTGGTGGTCCGGGGGGCGCCGTTGCTCGGGCTCGCCGGGGCGTACGGCGTCGCGCTGGCCGCCGCGCGCGGCTACGACGTGGCGGAGGCGGCGCAGCAGCTCGCCGGGGCGCGGCCCACGGCGGTGAACCTGGCGTACGGGGTACGGCGCGCGGTGGAGGCCTACCGCAGGGGCGGGCCCGCGGCGGCCCTGGCTGAGGCGCGGGCGCTGCACCGGGAGGACGCGCAGGCCAGCGACCGGATGGCCGGGCACGGGCGTGACCTGCTGGGGGAACTGCTGCCGGGGGGTGGGCACCAGCTGCTGACCCACTGCAACACCGGGGCACTCGTGTCCGGCGGGGCGGGGACGGCGTTCGCGGTCGTGCGGCGGGTGCACGAGGAGGGTGAGCTGCGGCGCCTGTGGGTGGACGAGACGCGCCCGCTGTTGCAGGGCGCGCGGCTGACGGCGTACGAGGCGGCGCGGGCGGGGATGGCGTACGCCGTGCTGGCGGACGCGGCGGCCGGGTCGCTGTTCGCGGCGGGGGAGGTGGACGCGGTGCTGGTGGGGGCGGACCGGATTGCGGCGGACGGTTCCGTGGCGAACAAGGTGGGGACCTATCCGCTGGCGATCATGGCGCGGCACCACGAGGTGCCGTTCCTGGTGGTCGCGCCGGTGTCCACGATCGACCTGGAGACGCCGGACGGGGCGGCGATCCCCGTGGAGCAGCGGCCGTCGCACGAGGTGACGGAGCTGCGGCCCGGGGTGCCGGTCACGCCGGTGGGGGCGCAGGCGTACAACCCGGCGTTCGATGTGACGCCTCCCGGGCTGGTGACCGCGATCGTGACCGAAGTGGGTGTGGCGTCGCCTGTGGACCGTGGGAGTCTTGCCGCACTGTGTTCCCGAACACGTACGGCGATGTCCTGAATCTGGGGATGGGATGATGAAGGTATGAAGGGACGCGTACTCGTCGTCGATGACGACACCGCTCTGGCGGAGATGCTCGGCATCGTGCTGCGCGGGGAGGGCTTCGATCCGTCGTTCGTGGCCGACGGCGACAAGGCGCTGGCCGCGTTCCGTGAGATCAAGCCGGACCTCGTGCTGCTCGATCTGATGCTGCCGGGGCGGGACGGCATCGAGGTGTGCCGGCTGATCCGGGGCGAGTCGGGTGTGCCGATCGTCATGCTCACGGCGAAGAGCGACACGGTGGACGTGGTCGTGGGCCTGGAGTCGGGGGCGGACGACTACATCGTCAAGCCGTTCAAGCCGAAGGAGCTGATCGCCCGCATCCGGGCGCGGCTGCGGCGTTCCGAGGAGCCCGCGCCCGAGCAGCTGGCCATCGGCGACCTGGTGATCGACGTCGCCGGGCACTCGGTGAAGCGCGGCAGCCAGACGATCTCGCTGACGCCGCTGGAGTTCGACCTGCTGGTCGCGCTGGCGCGCAAGCCGTGGCAGGTGTTCACGCGCGAGGTCCTGCTCGAACAGGTGTGGGGATACCGGCACGCGGCGGACACGCGGCTGGTGAACGTGCACGTCCAGCGGCTGCGGTCGAAGGTCGAGCGCGACCCGGAGCGTCCCGAGATCGTCGTGACCGTGCGGGGCGTCGGCTACAAGGCGGGGTCGGGCTGACATGCCCGCTCGGCTGTGGAGGCACGGGTCCCGGCTGCTGACGGAGGGGGCGGCGACCGGGGCGCAGCCGGCCATCCGGATCTTCGGGCGCTGGGCGCGCGGGCCGCTGCTGTCGGTGATGCGGCTGTGGAGGCGCAACATCCAGCTGCGCGTCGTCGCCAGCACGCTGCTGCTGTCCCTGGCCGTGGTGATGGTGCTGGGTGTCGTGGTGATGGGGCAGGTCCGCAACGGGCTGCTCGAATCGAAGCGGCAGACGGCGCAGAGCCAGGCCGAGGGCGGGTTCTCCGTCGCACTGGATCTCGCGGCCGACGCGGCCGACACCGGGAACGGGCAGCCGATCGACTCCCGCAACTGGCTCAACTCCACGGTCCTCCAGCTCGCGAGCGGTGGCCAGGGCGTCTACTCCGTGGTCGCGCTCAGCTCCGAGCTGTCCAAGCCGTTCCCCGGCGAGTCCGACCTGACGCGCTGGGCGCCGCGCGGCTCGCAGGACGTGCAGCCGACGCAGAGCATCTCGGCGGAGATGCGGGAGGCACTGGACCGCGACCCGGCGACCCACCGGCAGTACGGGACGATCGTGCGGCCCGACGGGCAGACCGAGAAGGCGCTGGTCGTCGGCAGGCGGCTGACCGACAACCAGGGCAACCCGTACCAGCTCTACTACCTCTTCCCCTTCGCACAGGAGGAGAAGTCGCTCAGCCTGGTCGCCGGGACGATCGCGACGGCCGGGGTCTTCCTCGTCGCCCTGCTCGGCGCGATCGCGTGGCTGGTGGTGCGGCAGGTCGTGACGCCGGTGCGGATGGCGGCGCGGATCGCCGAGCGGCTGGCGGCGGGGCGTCTCCAGGAGCGGATGAAGGTCAGCGGCGAGGACGACATCGCGCGGCTCGGCGAGTCGTTCAACAAGATGGCGCGCAACCTCCAGCTCAAGATCCAGCAGATGGAGGAGCTGTCGCGCATGCAGCGGCGCTTCGTCTCGGACGTGTCGCACGAGCTGCGGACGCCGCTGACGACGGTGCGGATGGCGGCGGACGTCATCCACGAGGCGCGTACCGGGTTCGACCCCGCGACGGCGCGCTCGGCCGAGCTGCTGCTGAGCCAGCTCGACCGCTTCGAGTCGCTGCTCGCCGACCTGCTGGAGATCTCCCGCTTCGACGCGGGCGCGGCGCAGCTGGAGGCGGAGCCGACGGACCTGCGGGACGTGGTGAAGCGTGTCGTGGAGGGCGCGGAGCCGCTGGCGGAGCGCAAGGGCGGGCGGCTGCTGGTGCGGGGCGCGTCGCGGCCGGTCGTGGCCGAGGTGGACCCCCGGCGCATCGAGCGGGTGCTGCGCAACCTCGTCGTCAACGCGATCGAGCACGGCGAGGGCCGTGACGTGGTGGTGCGGCTGGCCGCGGGCAGGGACGGCCGCGCCGTGGCGGTCGCCGTGCGGGACTACGGGATCGGGCTGCGGCCGGGGGACGCGGAGCGGGTGTTCAGCCGTTTCTGGCGCGCCGACCCGGCGCGGGCGCGGACCACGGGGGGTACAGGCCTGGGCCTGTCCATCTCCGTGGAGGACGCGCATCTGCACGGTGGGCGGCTGGAGGCGTGGGGTGAGCCGGGCGGCGGTGCGCAGTTCCGCCTGACGCTGCCGCGTACGGCGGGTGATCCGCTGCGGGGGTCGCCGCTGCCCCTGGAGCCGCGGGATTCGCGTGCCGGGCTTGAGCGCCGGGCGGCGAGGGAGCTGCCGTCGCAGCAGGTGCCGCAGCCGCCGGTGGCCGTGGCGGCGGATGGCGGCGGTGGGCAGGACGGACACAGGGGCGACGGGTACGGGAGCGACGGCAATGCGCGCTGAGCGGGGCCGCCGGGTGTGGCGCGTACAGAGGTGGCGGCGGGGTGCCGCGCTGCTGGCGGTCGGCCTGGTGGCCACGGGGTGTGCGGCGCTGCCGGGCAGCGGGCCTGTGCAGCGCGTCGAGACCACGCAGCGTACGGAGAACGACTCGCAGGGTGTGCGGGTGTGGGCCGTGCCGCCGGAGGAGGACGACTCACCGACGCAGATCGTCCGTGGGTTCCTCGAAGCGATCACGAGTGACGATCCCGAGTTCGGGACGGCCAAGCAGTACCTGACGCCGGCGCGGCGGGACCAGTGGGACCCGTTCGGCGGCACGGCGGTGCTGGCGAACGGGCCGCAGGTCGGGCCCGTGAGCGGGGACCCCGAGCCCGCCGAGGGCGCGGACGGGGAGCAGACCCAGCGCGTACCGCTGAGCGGCACGCGGCTGGCGGCGGTGAACGAGGCGCACGTCTACACGCCCCGGTCCGGGGACTATGAGGCGTCGTTCCAGCTGCGGCGGGTGGACGGGCAGTGGCGGATCGACGGGCTCCCGGACGGGCTGGTGATGGGTGACGCGGACTTCCGCCGCATCTACCGCTCCGTGAACACGTTCTATTACGCGGACCTCAAGGCGGAGTCGGGGCGGGTGGAGCACGGCGGTGACGTGCTGGTCGCCGACCCGGTGTTCGTCCGCCGCAGGATCGAGCCGGTGACGGAGGCGGTCACCGCGCTGCTCGACGGGCCGAGCGAATGGCTGGACCCGGTCGTCAGCTCGGCGTTCCCGGCGGGGGCGCGCATCGTCGGCGACGGTGCCGAGATCGACGACTCGCAGAGCCTGACGCTGCGGCTCGCGGGGGTGCCGGCGGACTGGCCGCCCGGCCGGTGCCGGGAGATGGCGGCACAGGTGCTGCACACCGTGCAGGACGTGGCCTCCGTCGATGTCGCCGAGGCGCGGCTGCTCACGGAGTCCGGCGGACGGCTGTGCACGGTCACCGGCGCCGACGCGGAGAGCCGCGCGCCGGGGCTGCTGGACGGGGACACCGGCCGCCCGTACTTCCTGGACGCGGAGGGCCGTCTGGTCTCGGTGACCGACGAGGGCACCGCCAGGCCTGTGCAGGGCGTCCTGGGCGCGGCGGGTGGCGAGAACCCGGCGCTGCGGTCGGTCGCGGTCAGCAGGGACGGCCGGTCCGTGGCCGGGGTGGGACCGGACGGGACGCAGGTCTACGTGGGGTCCCTCGCGTCGGGCGAGGCGCCCGACGTGGTCTACACGGGCGGGACGCCGGGTGAGGACGTGGGGCTCAGCTCGCCCAGCTGGGACGGGCTCGGGGACCTCTGGGTGGCCGACCGCGCCGCCTCGGAACCCCGGCTGCTGCGACTGAACGGAGGGCACGGCGAACCAGTCGCCGTGCCGGTGCACGGGCTGCGTCCCGGGCAGCGGATCGACTCGCTGCGGATGGCCGCGGACGGCGTGCGGATCGCCATGCTGATCGGCGGTCCCGACGGTGAGCGGTCGCTCCAGCTGGGGCGTGTGGAGCGGACGGACGGGCCCGACGGCGTCGTGGTCGAGGTCAGCGACCTGCGGCCGGTGGCGCCTCAGCTGGCCGACGTGGCGGCCGTCTCGTGGGCCGGCAACAGCCGCCTCGTCGTGGTGGGGCGGCCCGCGGACGGCGTCGAGCAGCTGATGTACGTGAAGACGGACGGCTCGACGGCCAACACGCCGTCCGTTCCCGGGCTGAACGACGCCACCGGTGTCGCGGCCGCCGAGGACGAGAGCCAGCCGCTGCTCGCGGAGACGGCCGGCGGTGTCGCCTGGCTGTCGGACGGCTCCCAGTGGAAGAAGATCGACGGCGGATCGGCGCCCGTCTATCCGGGCTGAGGGGCTGAGAGGCTGACGGGGGCAATCGTCCGATTCAGTGCGAATTGCGCCTCCGGAATTGCGTGATTGACCGTTCCTGTCCGTCATTGATCGTCACGGCTGACGGCGCGGTATCTTCTCCGCATTGTCAACTTTCGACGTATTGGCGGGACCCGTCCCATGCGTCACGGTTGGGGCATGGGGGAATTGCTGAGGTCCTGGTGGCGGGAGATCGCATCGCTGATCCTGCCCACACCCTGCCCCGGGTGCGGGGCGGGCCGTACCGGGCTGTGCGGGGAATGCGCCGACGCGCTGTGGGGCGGCCCGGCGTTCCGGGTCAGCCCGGTGCCCGTCCCGCCCGGACTGCCGGACGTCCACGCCGCCGCGCGCTACGCCGACCGGGCGCGGGCCGTGCTCCTGGCCCACAAGGAGCGCGGCGCGCTGATACTCGCCGCGCCACTCGGGCGCGCCCTGGCCGTCGGTGTCACCGCCGCCTGCGCGGCACGGCCTCCCGGGGCGCCCTTCTCGCTGGTCCCCGTGCCGTCCGCCGCGTCGGCCGTGGCGAGGCGGGGACACGACCCGGTGCGGCGCATCGCCGCCGCGGCCGCCGCCTGGCTGCGGCGCGAGGGGCTCGCCGTCCGCGCGTGCCCCGCGCTGCGGCAGCGCCCCGGTGTGGCCGACCAGTCCGGGCTGACGGCCGCGCGCAGGGCGGCCAACCTCGCCGGTGCGCTCACGGTGCGCCGGAATCTGCTGGCGCCGGGGGAGCGGGTGCTGCTCGTCGACGATCTGATCACCACCGGTGCCTCCCTTGCCGAGGCGGCGCGCGCCGTGCGTGCCGCCGGGTGCGAGGTCGTCGGCGCCGCCGTGGTCGCGGGTCCCTCCCGGGAGTGGTCCGCGCGCGGCCGTGGCCCCTCGGAGAAGGCGATCCGCATTCGTTCCGGTGAATAGGTTCAGGATGCGCAGCAATGGGTATAGGGCAGAAACAACAGCAAAACTCACAAAGAGGTCAAAAAGGCGGGTGAGGAAGTCGGAGCACGTACCTTCGCGGACGGGTGGAATCGTGGGCGGGAGAAGGGGATCGGGCGGGCAATCCCGCATCCTCTCCGGCTCCCGGGCGCTTTCCCCGTGATGCCGCTCTCTACGCGGTGAATCCAAGGGCCCGACGGCCCCCGGGAAAACAACGGGGATGTTGATCTAGCTCCCGGGGGAGGAGGGAAGGAACACAACCCCGATGCAACGCCGGCGGGGCGGATGAGGCAACACCGTCCCCGTCGGTCCCAGTGCACCAATGGAGGTGCGCGCCGCGGACGCGGTGGAGCACCTCCGGGAACGGAGTTTGCGTGGACATCGTCGTCAAGGGCCGCAAGACAGAGGTGCCGGAGCGTTTCCGGCGGCATGTCGCCGAGAAGCTCAAGCTGGACAAGATCCAGAAGATCGACGGCAAGGTGACCCGCCTGGACGTGGAGGTCTCCAAGGAGCTCAACCCGCGGCAGGCCGACCGTTCCGACCGGGTGGAGATCACACTGCGGCACCGGGGACCCGTGGTGCGGGCGGAGGCGTCGGCCGCCGACCCCTACGGCGCGCTCGACCGGGCCGTGGAGAAGCTGGAGTCCCGGCTGCGCAGGCAGCACGACAAGCGCCGCTGCCGCCGGGGCCGCGACCGCACCCCCGCGAGCGAGGTCCTCGACGTCGTCCCCGACGCCGCCGTGCTCACCGGTGACGGCCGGCCCGTCCCCAGCCAGGACGAGGAGACCGACGGGCCCCCCGTGCGCCGCGTCGGGCCGCTCCTGGTCGAGGGCGACGGCCCGCTCATCGTCCGCGAGAAGACGCACACCGCCGCCCCCATGACCCTCGAACAGGCCCTGTACGAGATGGAGCTGGTCGGGCACGACTTCTACCTCTTCGTGGACTCCGCCACCGGCCGGCCCAGCGTCGTCTACCGCAGGCACGCCTACGACTACGGCGTGATGCACCTGGTGACCGACCTGTCCGACCACATCCCGCCACAGGGCGCCGGGGGCGCGCTCGGCGGCTGAGCCGCCCGTCCGGAACGCGCGGCACCCCCGGCCGATCACCGATCGGCCGGGGGTACCGCCATGGAATCATGGGGTCGCCGAGTGTGGTGGACACAGGGCGGCCGGCAGGGGGAGCAGGGATGGCGGACACTTTCGGACCCACGATGCCGCGGGGGCGGACCGGGCGGTACGGGGCGGAACCCGCGACACCGCCGCCGGGCCACGCCGCGACGGAGCCCATCCGCGTACTCGTCGTCGACGACCACGAACTCTTCCGCCGCGGCCTGGAGATCGTCCTCGCGCACGAGGAGGACATCCGGGTCGTGGGCGAGGCGGGGGACGGCGCCGAGGCCGTCGAGAAGGCCGCCGACCTGCTGCCCGACGTGGTGCTGATGGACGTGCGGATGCCCCGGCGCGGCGGCATCGAGGCCTGCACCTCCATCAAGGAGGTGGCCCCCAGCGCGCGGATCATCATGCTGACGATCAGCGACGAGGAGGCCGACCTCTACGACGCCATCAAGGCCGGGGCCACCGGCTACCTGCTCAAGGAGATCTCGACCGACGAGGTGACGGCCGCCATCCGCGCCGTGGCCGACGGCCAGTCGCAGATCAGCCCGTCCATGGCAGCCAAGCTGCTCACCGAGTTCAAGTCGATGATCCAGCGCACCGACGACCGGCGCCTGCTGCCCGCGCCCAAGCTGACCGACCGCGAACTCGAGGTCCTCAAGCTCGTCGCCACGGGCAAGAACAACCGCGACATCGCCAAGGACCTGTTCATCAGCGAGAACACGGTCAAGAACCACGTCCGCAACATCCTGGAGAAACTCCAGCTGCACTCCCGGATGGAAGCCGTGGTCTACGCGATGCGCGAGAAGATCCTCGACGTCGGGACCGGCTGACGGACGGCACTCACGTCCCCACACCCTCACACCGGGGTGCGGGCGACCTCGGCGACCAGCGCCCCGTGCGCCTCCGCCGGAGTCGTCCGCTCCACACGGACCTCGCCGCAGCCCACCCAGCGCGCCGCCTCCGCGAGGGCCTCCGCCATCGCCGGGGCGGACCGCGCCGCCCGCGCCGCGCCGCCCTCGAACGCCGCGTGCCGCGCGACCAGCGTGCCGCCCTCACGCGCCGGGTCCACCCGGCCGAGCAGCTGCCCGCCCGCCAGCAGGGGCATCGCGAAATAGCCGTAGACCCGCTTGGGCGCGGGCGTGTACGCCTCCAGCCGGTGGGTGAAGCCGAAGATACGCTCCGTGCGCGGCCGGTCCCAGACCAGTGAGTCGAACGGGGACAGCAGCGTCGTACGGTGCCGCCCGCGCGGCGGACCGTCGAGGGCCGCGGGATCGGCCCAGGCGCGGTGCGCGCTCGTCGGCCGCCCCTGCGGTGCCCAGCCCGCCACGTCCACCGGCACAAGGCCGGTGTCCGCGACCACCGACTCGACCTGCGCCAGGGACAGCCGGTGGTAGTCCGCCAGGTCCGCCTGCGTGGCGACGCCCATCGCGGCGCCCGCCTGGGCCACGAGGCGGCGCAGGCACTCCTCGTCGGACAGGTCGTCGTGCAGCAGGGCGGCGGGGATGGCGCGCTCCGCCAGGTCGTAGACGCGCTTCCAGCCGCGCCGCCGCGTGCAGACCACGTCCCCCAGCATCAGGGCGCGCTCGACCGCGACCTTCGCCTCGCTCCAGTCCCACCACGGGCCGCCGTTCTTCGCGCCGCCCAGCTCCGTCGCCGTCAGCGGCCCCTCGGTCCGCAACTGCGCGAGGACCTTCTCGTAGGCGGTGGGCGACATCTCGTGGTACCAGGACTCGCGCGCCCGGAAGCGGCGCCTGCGGAAGGCGAACAGCGGCCACTCCTCCATGGGGAGGACACAGGCGGCGTGCGACCAGTACTCGAACGCGCGCTCCCCGTCCCAGTACGCCTGCTCCACCGCCGCCCGTCCGACCGCGCCGAGACGGGCGTACGGCAGCAGCTCGTGCGACCGCGCGAGGACCGAGATGGTGTCGAGCTGCACCGCCCCGAGCCGCCGCAGCACCCCTGGGACGCCCGCCCTGCGGTCCACCGCTCCCAGGAGCCCCTGCGCCCGCAGGGCGATCCGCCGGGCGTCACCCGCGGAGAGGACCACGGCAGGGGCCGCGGAGGAAGGCGGGGGAAGGTGTGAACGCGCGCCAGTCATGGGAGGGATCGTAGAGCCGACCACTGACACTCGTCCCGGCGCTCGCATACCATGGCCGGTGCGGCGGGGCCACTCGCTGTGTCCGCGCATCCATCCAGGCGCCAGGCCCGACCGGCAAGGAGACCAGCTCCCGTGTCCGTCTTCAACAAGATCATGCGTGCAGGCGAAGGCAAGATCCTGCGCAAACTGCAACGCATCGCCAACCAGGTGAACTCCATTGAAGAGGACTTCGTCGACCTGACCGACGCCGAGCTGCGGGCGCTCACCGACGAGTACAAGCAGCGCTACGCCGACGGCGAGACGCTGGACGACCTGCTGCCCGAGGCGTTCGCCACCGTCCGCGAGGCGGCGAAGCGGGTGCTCGGACAGCGCCCGTACGACGTGCAGCTGATGGGCGGCGCGGCCCTGCACCTGGGCTACGTCGCCGAGATGAAGACGGGCGAGGGCAAGACCCTCGTCGGCACCCTGCCCGCGTACCTCAACGCGCTGTCGGGGCAGGGCGTGCACCTGGTCACCACCAACGACTACCTGGCCCAGCGCGACTCGGAGTGGATGGGCCGTGTGCACCGCTACCTGGGTCTGACCGTCGGCTGCATCACCGCCGGGATGACGCCGGCGAAGCGCCGCGAGCAGTACGCCTGCGACCTGACGTACGGGACGAACAACGAGTTCGGCTTCGACTACCTGCGCGACAACATGGCGTGGTCCAAGGAGGAGCTGGTCCAGCGGGAGCACAACTACGCGATCGTGGACGAGGTCGACTCGATCCTGATCGACGAGGCCAGGACCCCGCTGATCATCTCGGGCCCCGCCGACCAGGCCACCAAGTGGTACGCCGACTTCGCCAAGCTCGTGCAGCGCCTGGAGAAGGGTGAGGCCGCCGTGCCGACCCGGCAGGTCGTCGAGACCGGTGACTACGACGTGGACGAGAAGAAGCGCACCGTCGCCATCCACGACGCGGGCGTCACCAAGGTCGAGGACTGGCTGGGCATCGACAACCTCTACGAGTCCGTCAACACCCCGCTCGTCGGCTACCTGAACAACGCCATCAAGGCGAAGGAGCTGTACAAGAAGGACAAGGACTACGTCGTTCTCGACGGCGAGGTCGTGATCGTAGACGAGCACACCGGCCGCATCCTCGCCGGGCGCCGCTACAACGAGGGCATGCACCAGGCGATCGAGGCCAAGGAGGGGGTGAAGATCAAGGACGAGAACCAGACGCTCGCCAAGATCACCCTCCAGAACTACTTCCGCCTCTACGACAAGCTGTCCGGCATGACCGGTACGGCCATGACCGAGGCGGCCGAGTTCCACCAGATCTACAAGCTCGGCGTGGTGCCCATCCCGACGAACCGGCCGATGGCCCGCAAGGACCAGTCGGACCTGATCTACCGCACCGAGGTCGCGAAGTTCTCGGCCGTCGTCGAGGACATCGCCGACAAGCACGAGAAGGGCCAGCCGGTCCTGGTCGGCACGACGTCGGTGGAGAAGTCCGAGTACCTCTCCCAGCAGCTGAACAAGCGCGGCGTCCGCCACGAGGTGCTGAACGCGAAGAACCACGAGCGCGAGGCCGCGATCGTCTCCATGGCGGGCCGCCGGGGCGCCGTCACCGTGGCCACCAACATGGCCGGCCGCGGTACCGACATCAAGCTCGGCGGCAACCCCGACGACATCGCCGAGAACGAGCTGCGCGCCAAGGGCCTCGACCCCGTGGAGCACCCCGAGCAGTGGGCCGAGGCCCTGCCCGAGGCGCTGGAGCGGGCCCAGAAGGCCGTCAAGGAGGAGTTCGAGGAGGTCAAGGACCTCGGCGGGCTCTACGTCCTCGGCACCGAGCGGCACGAGTCGCGGCGCATCGACAACCAGCTGCGCGGCCGTTCCGGGCGCCAGGGCGACCCGGGCGAGTCCCGCTTCTACCTGTCGCTGGGCGACGACCTGATGCGGCTGTTCAAGGCGCAGATGGTCGAGCGCGTCATGTCGATCGCCAACGTCCCGGACGAGGTGCCGATCGAGAACAAGATGGTCACCCGCGCCATCGCCTCGGCGCAGGGCCAGGTCGAGCAGCAGAACTTCGAGATCCGCAAGAACGTCCTCAAGTACGACGAGGTCCTGAACCGCCAGCGCGAGGTCATCTACAGCGAGCGCCACCGCGTGCTCGCCGGTGAGGACCTGCGGGAGCAGATCGGGTTCTTCATGGACGACACGATCGACGCCTACGTCCAGGCCGAGACCGTGGAGGGCTTCGCCGAGGAATGGGACATGGACCGCCTGTGGGGCGCGTTCAAGCAGCTCTACCCGGTCGGGCTGACCGTCGAGGAGCTGGAGGAGGAGGCGGGCGGCCGCGACGGGCTGACGCCCGAGTTCATCTCCGACTCCGTCAAGGAGGACGCCCACAAGCGGTACGCCGCGCGTGAGGAGGAGCTGGGCTCCGAGGTCATGCGCGAGCTGGAACGGCGCGTGGTCCTCTCGGTGCTCGACCGCAAGTGGCGTGAGCACCTCTACGAGATGGACTACCTCCAGGAGGGCATCGGCCTGCGCGCGATGGCGCAGCGCGACCCGGTGGTGGAGTTCCAGCGCGAGGGCTTCGACATGTTCACGGCCATGATGGACGGGATCAAGGAGGAGTCGGTCGGCTATCTGTTCAACCTGGAGGTCCAGGTCGAGCGGCAGGTCGAGCAGGTGCCGGTGCAGGCCGGGGCCGCCGACAAGGAGCACGCCGCCGCCGAGCAGCAGGCCGTGCCCGCGGGCGCGCCGGGCGGCGGTGCACCCGCGATCCGGGCGAAGGGCCTGGAGATGCCCAAGCGCGCCGACCGGCTGCACTTCTCCGCGCCGACGGTGGACGGCGCCGGCGGGACCGTGGAGGGCGACTTCGCGTCGGACCAGGTCGCCGAGACGGCGACCGGTGACGGCACCACCCGCGCGGAGCGGCGCAAGGCCCAGAAGGGCGGGCGTCGCCGCAAGAAGTGACGCGTACGCCCCGGGCGTACGGCGGACAGCGCCGCGGCCGTCAGTGGACGGTGTCCAGCTCGATCGCGGAGCACAGCCAGCGTCCTGTGGGTGTGTGCTCCAGCCGGAACGCGAGCGCGCGCGTCCTGTCCCCCGTGGCGATCCGGGCGAACGCCTCCATCACCTCCGGCCTCGGTCTGCACACGCCCACGCCGCGCAGCACGGGCGCGCGGCGCTCACCGAGCGGGGGACGCAGTGGGGCGTGCGGGGCGAGCCGCACCAGTTCGTCGTACGCGGTCGAGCGCGCGTGGCCGAGCAGCGAGTGCACCGGGCGCTGGCCGCTGAGCACGAGCAGCAGCTGGTGCGCGAACCAGTCCTGCGGCCGGTGCGCGGCCGAGGGCAGGACCCGGTGCGGGCGCCGGGAGTCGGCGCGATGGGGCGGCCTGGTGCGCCCCGGCCCCCGGCTGTCTGTCCTCATGATTCGACCACCCCCGTGTGATGATGTGCCGCCCGCAGCAAGCTACTGGTGAGTAACTGCTGCGGATTGTAATCACATGCTCACTCCTGAGCAAGGCGCGGGTCCGCTGGTACAGTGAGCCGCCGCTCGCCGGGACCGGCGGCGCAGGCGGAAAGGAGCCGGTTCGCCGTGCGTGTCTACCTCCCCCTCACGACCTCAGGGCTGGCGCGGCTCCGGGAGACCGGCGAGACCGCGCCCGCGCCGCTGGCCGCGTACGCCGTCACCCCCGCGTTGCGCGAGTGGTACGCCGCGGGGAACCCCCGGGACGACGAGGAGCTGGAGTACGCGGCGCTCGGCCTGGCCGCCGAGGCGTCGCTGCGGCTGCTCGCGGCGGAGCCGGACGCTCCGCGGCGGCGCGTGGTGGTCGCCGCCGAGGTCGCCGACGGGCTGGTGGAGGACATCTCAGGCGGTGCCGCGGGCGAGGGGGAACCGGGCGGCGTACGCCTGGCCGCGCCGGTGCCGCTGCGGCTGCTGGCCGCGGTGCATGTGGACGAGGCGGACGCGGAGGCGGACGTGGCGGCTGCGGCCGGTGCCGTCGCGGCGGCCGACCGGGGCGACGGGGACGCGCGGGCCGTGGTGGACGCGCTCGCCGACCGGGACCTGCTCTGGTACGGCGTGCAGGAGATCGATCACCTGGTGTGACGCGGAGGCCGTGACATAGGCAACGACAAAGGCATGGCCCGTTGTCAGAGGCGCCGCGTACTGTCGGTGCATGGCTCGACCGACCCGCCCCACCCGCCGGCCCCACATCGTCTGGGACTGGAACGGGACGCTGCTCCACGACACCGACGCCGTCCTGGAGGCGACCAACACCGCGTTCGGTGAGCTGGGCGTGGCCCCGCTCACCCTGGACGGCTACCGGGACGCCTACACCCTGCCGCTGCCCCGCTTCTACGAGCGGCTGCTCGGCCGGCTGCCCACCGACGCCGAATGGGAGCGCGCCGAGGACGTCTTCCGGCGCTCGTACCTCGCGCTCGCCGGAGGCGTGGCCCTCGCCGACGGCGCGGCCCGGCTGCTGGCGGACTGGCACGCCGCCGGACGTACGCAGTCCGTCTGCTCGCTCGCCGCCCACGACCAGCTCCTGCCGCTGCTGGGGCGCTATGGAATAGATCACTATTTCCTGCGCGTGGACGGGAACACGACGGGGCGGCCCGCCCCCGGCAAGGCGGAGCAGATGGCACGCCACCTGGCCGCGCTCGACGGGGTCTCCGCACAGGACGCCGTGGTGGTCGGCGACGCCACCGACGACGCCGTCGCCGCAGCCCACGCCGGTGCCAGGGCCGTCCTCTACACCGGCGGCTCGCACAGCAGACGCAGCCTGCTGACCGCTGGAGTGCCCGTCGTGGACACCCTCTCCGAGGCCCTCCTGGTGGCCGAGGAACTGGTCGGACAGCCGCTCGAACAGACCCTCTGATGTTGCTCAACTCATGCCGACGGGCCGGAGGGGGAGAGATATCTTGGCCTACGTGATCAGTGAGATATCGGCTGCTGCACCGGTCCGGGGCAGCGCCGCTCCGGCCCGGCACCCGGCGTTCGCCAGGGGTGGCCGTACCACTGGTCCGCTCTGCCGGGAGCTTCCCATCCACGAGATCGAGCGCTGCCCGGTGACCGTTACTCGACGTCACGCAACGGCGCGCGACAGGAGCCAGGGGACATGCACAACAAGCTGGACGAAGCCAAAGCCGAACTACTGGCACAAGCCGCACGGGTAGCCGAGCACGGCGCGGTCGGGGGACCGCCCGGCCACGGTCTCGACCCGGACGCGCTCCGTTCCTACCTCCAGCGCTACTACCTCTTCATCGCCCCCGAGGACCTCGCCGACCGCGACCCGGTCGATCTGTACGGCGCCGCCCTGTCGCACCACCGGCTCGCCGCCGAGCGGCCGCAGGGCACCGCCAACGTCCGCGTGCACACCCCCACCGTCGAGGAGATGGGCTGGGCGTGCAGCCACACGGTCGTCGAGGTGGTCACCGACGACATGCCGTTCCTGGTGGACTCCGTCACCAGCGAGCTGTCCCGCCTCGGCTCCGGCATCCACCTCGTCGTCCACCCGCAGATGGTCGTGCGGCGCGACATCACCGGCCGCCTGCTCGACCTGCTGGACGACTCCGCCGCCGACCGTCCGGACGACAGCGTCGTCGAGTCGTGGATCCATGTCGAGATCGACCGCGAGACCGACCGTGACGACCTGGAGCGTATCGAGGCCGGGCTGCGCCGTGTCCTCAGCGACGTCCGCGAGGCCGTCGAGGACTGGCAGAAGATGCGCGGCACCGCCCTGCGCCTCGCCGACGGGCTCCCCGACGAGCCGCTGCCCGCGGCACTCGACGAGCCCGAGGTCGAGGAGGCCCGCGAGCTGCTCCGCTGGCTCGCCGCCGACCACTTCACGTTCCTCGGCTACCGCGAGTACGACCTCGTGCGCGCCGACGAGGCCCCCGGCGGCCCCGAGGCGTCCGACGGCGACCAGCTGCGCGCCGTCCCCGGCACCGGGCTCGGCATCCTGCGCTCCGACCCCACCCTCGCGACCGACTCCGCCAGCCCGGTGGGCTCCGCCGCGTTCAGCAGGCTCTCGCCGTCCGCGCGCGCCAAGGCCCGCGAGCCCCGGCTGCTGATCCTCACCAAGGCCAACAGCCGCGCCACCGTGCACCGCAGGTCGTACCTGGACTACGTGGGCGTGAAGAAGTTCGACGCCGAGGGCCGGGTCGTCGGGGAGCGGCGCTTCCTCGGCCTCTTCTCGGCAGCCGCCTACACCGAGTCGGTGCGGCGCATCCCCGTCGTCAGGCGGAACGTGGCCGAGGTGCTGAAGTCCGCCGGTTTCGGCGCCGACAGCCACAGCGGCCGCGACCTGCTCCAGATCCTGGAGACCTACCCGCGCGACGAGCTGTTCCAGACCCCGGTGGACACGCTGCGGGACATCGCCACCGCCGTGCTGCACCTCCAGGAACGCCGCAGGCTGCGGCTGTTCCTGCGCCGCGACGAGTACGGCCGCTACTACTCGGCGCTCGTCTACCTGCCCCGCGACCGGTACACCACCTCGGTGCGCCTGCGCCTGACCGACATCCTCACCGAGGAACTGTCCGGCAGCACCGTGGACTTCTCGGTGTGGAACACCGAGTCCATCCTCTCCCGGCTGCACTTCGTCCTGCGCGTCGAGCCGGGCGCCGAGCTGCCCGTCCTCAGCGACGAGGACGTCGACCGCATCGAGGCGCGCCTCGCCGAGGCGTCCAGGTCGTGGGCCGACTCGTTCGCCGAGGCGCTGCTCGCCGAGTGCGGCGAGGAGCGCGCGGCCGAGCTCGGCCGCCGCTTCGCGCACGCCTTCCCCGAGGGCTACAAGGCCGACTTCGCGCCCCGCGCGGCCGTCGCCGACCTCCAGTACGTGACGGCCTTGCGCCCCGGCGCGGACCAGGACTTCGCCGTCAGCCTGTACGAGCAGGTGGGCGCCGCCCCGGGCGAGCGGCGTTTCAAGGTCTACCGCACCGGCGAGCCGTTCTCCCTCTCCGCCGTCCTGCCGGTCCTCCAGGCGCTCGGCGCCGAGGTCGTGGACGAGCGGCCGTACGAGCTGCGGCTCGGCGACGGCACGACCGCCTGGATCTACGACTTCGGGCTGCGCTTCCCGCCGGCCCTCGCCGACGGGCTGACGGGCGACGCGCGCGAGCGGTTCCAGGAGGCGTTCGCCGCCGCGTGGACCGGCGCCGCCGAGAACGACGGCTTCAACGCGCTCGTCCTGTCCGCCGGGCTGACCTGGCGCGAGGCGATGGTGCTGCGGGCGTACGCCAAGTACCTGTGGCAGGCCGGCGCCCGCTTCACGCAGGGCGCGATGGAGGCGACGCTCCGGCGCAACTCCCACACCACCCGCCTGCTGGTCAACCTCTTCGAGGCCCGCCTCTCCCCGCAGCGGCAGACCGCCGGGCGCGAGCTGACGGACGGCCTGCTGGAGGAGCTGGACGGCGCGCTCGAACAGGTCTCCAACCTGGACGAGGACCGCATCCTGCGGGCGTTCCTCAACGTCATCAAGGCCACCCTGCGCGTCAACTACTTCCAGCACGCGGGCCAGGGCCTGCTCGGCTCGCGGGGCGGCGCCGACACCGGGAAGCCGCACTCCTACCTGTCGGTCAAGCTCGACCCCAAGGGCATCCCCGACCTGCCCGAGCCGCGCCCCGCGTACGAGATCTGGGTGTACTCGCCGCGCGTCGAGGGCGTCCACCTGCGCTTCGGCAAGGTGGCCCGCGGCGGCCTGCGCTGGTCCGACCGGCGGGAGGACTTCCGCACCGAGATCCTGGGCCTCGTGAAGGCGCAGGAGGTCAAGAACACGGTCATCGTCCCCGTCGGCGCGAAGGGCGGCTTCGTCGCCAAGCGGCTGCCCGACCCGGCGGCCGACCGCGACGCGTGGCTGGCCGAGGGCATCGCCTGCTACCGCACGTTCATCTCCGGTCTGCTGGACATCACCGACAACCTGGTGGACGGCAAGGTCGTGCCGCCCGCCGACGTGGTCCGGCACGACGGCGACGACACGTACCTCGTCGTCGCCGCCGACAAGGGCACCGCCACCTTCTCGGACATCGCCAACGAGGTGGCCCAGGCGTACGGCTTCTGGCTGGGCGACGCGTTCGCCTCGGGCGGTTCGGCCGGCTACGACCACAAGGGCATGGGCATCACGGCCCGCGGCGCCTGGGAGTCCGTCAAGCGGCACTTCCGCGAGCTGGGCCACGACACCCAGACGCAGGACTTCACCGTCGCCGGCATCGGCGACATGTCCGGCGACGTCTTCGGCAACGGCATGCTGCTGTCGGAGCACATCCGGCTCGTGGCCGCCTTCGACCACCGGCACATCTTCCTCGACCCCGAGCCGGACCCGGCCGTCTCGTACGCCGAGCGCCGCCGCCTCTTCGAGCTGCCGCGCTCCTCGTGGGCGGACTACGACGCGTCGCTGATCTCCAAGGGCGGCGGCGTCCACCCCAGGTCGGCCAAGTCGATCGCGATCACCCCGCAGGTGCGGGCCGCCCTCGGCCTGGGCTCAGGCGTGACCGCGATGACCCCTGCCGAGCTGATGCAGGCGATCCTGCGGGCGCCCGTCGATCTGCTGTGGAACGGCGGCATCGGCACGTACGTGAAGTCCCGCGCCGAGTCGCACGCCGACGTCGGCGACAAGGCCAACGACGCCATCCGCGTCAACGGCCGCGACATCCGCGCCAAGGTCGTCGGCGAGGGCGGCAACCTGGGCCTCACCCAGCGCGGCCGCATCGAGTACGCCACCTCCGGGGGCCGCTGCAACACCGACGCCATCGACAACAGCGCCGGTGTCGACACCTCGGACCACGAGGTCAACATCAAGATCCTGCTGAACGCGGTCGTCGCCAACGGCGACCTGACGCTCAAGCAGCGCAACGCCCTGCTGGCCGAGATGACCGACGAGGTCGCCGCGCTCGTCCTGCGCAACAACTACGCGCAGAACGTCGCCCTCGCCAACGGCGGCACGACCGCGTCCGGCCTCGTCCTCGCGCACCAGCGCATGATCAGGCGGCTGTCCGACCAGGGCAGGCTCGACCGCGACCTGGAGTTCCTGCCCTCGGACGACGAGTTCAGGGAACGCCGCGCCGCCGGTGGCGGGCTGACCCAGCCGGAGCAGTCCGTGCTGCTGGCCTACGCCAAGCTGACGGTCACCGCAGAACTGCTCGGCACCGACCTGCCGGACGACCCGTACGTCGGGCGGCTGCTCCAGGCGTACTTCCCGTCGGCGCTGCGGGAACGGTTCCCCGTCCAGATCGAGGCGCACGCGCTGCGCCGCGAGATCGTGACGACGCTGCTGGTCAACGACACGGTGAACGCGGGCGGCGCCTCCTTCCTGCACCGCATGCAGGAGGAGTCGGGCGCCTCGACCGAGGAGATCGTCCGCGCCCACACCGCCTCCCGGGCCATCTTCGGGCTCGCCGAGATCTGGGACACCGCCGAGAGCCTGGACAACCAGGTCCCGGCCGCGATGCTCACCCGCATCCGGCTGCACGCCAGGCGGCTCGTGGAACGCGGCGCCCGCTGGCTGCTCAACAACAGGCCGCAGCCGCTGGCCCTCGCCGACACGATCCAGCTGTTCGCCGAGCGCGTCGGCCAGGTCAGGCAGGAGCTGCCCAAGCTGCTGCGCGGCACGGACGCGGAGACCCACGCCGCGCTCCACGACGAGCTGGTGGAGGCGGGCGTCCCCGACGAACTGGCGCTCAAGGTCGCGGGCTTCTCCGCCGCGTTCCCGGCGCTGGACATCGTGGCCGTCGCCGACCGCACCGGCCGGGAGCTGATGGACGTCGCCCAGGTCTACTACCACCTGAGCGACCAGCTCGGCATCACCCGGCTCCAGGAGGGCGTCAGCGCCCTGCCGCGCGTCGACCGGTGGCAGTCGATGGCCCGCACGGCGATCCGCGAGGACCTCTACGCGGCGCACCAGCTGATCACCGCGGACGTCCTCGCCGAGGGCGACCCGCAGGCCGCGCCGGACGAACGGTACGCCGCCTGGGCCCAGCGGAACGCGGCGATGCTCAGCCGCGCCCGTTCGACCCTCGCGGAGATCCAGTCGTCCGAGACCTTCGACCTGGCGAACCTCTCCGTGGCCATGCGCACCATGCGGACCATGCTGCGCAGCAACCGCTGACCGGGGCCCGCCATGGCAGCGCTAGTGCTGTGACCGGAAGGGTTCACCGGCTCACGACGCCCGGCGTGGGGGCACCTCCCAGGCCTCCGGGCCTGGGGGAACCTCGCTGCGTTACCGCATCGCGCGAGTACGGCCGAGTACGAGCTGCGATCCGGTGCCTTGCGATGCACCTCCCCCAGCCGCCAGGCTGGGGGAGCCGTGAGCCGGCAAACCTCCCCGGCCACAGCACTAGGATGACGTTCGCATCACTGACTCATCCGTGAACGGGAGCGCTGCCATGGCGGGAGCCGGCCGGGCCTGTGCCGAGGCCGCCGTGACGGTGGTGATGCCCACCTACAACGAGGCGGACAGCCTGCCCGTGACGGCGGCGGCGCTGCTCGCCCTGCCGTTGCCGGGGCTGCGGCTGCTCGTCGTGGACGACGCGAGCCCCGACGGCACGGGCGAGCTGGCCGACGGGCTCGCCGCCCGCCACCCGGGCCGCGTCTCGGTGCTGCACCGCACCGCCAAGGACGGCCTGGGCCGCGCGTACGTCGCGGGCATGACCCGCGCCGTGGACGAGGGCGCGGCGTACGTCCTCCAGATGGACGCCGACGGCAGCCACGGCACGGAGTACGTCCCGCAGCTCGTCGGCACGGCGCTGGCGACCGGCGCCGGGCTCGTCGTCGGCAGCCGCTACGTGCCGGGCGGCAGGCTCGCCGACGAGTGGGCGCCGCACCGCAGGCTGCTGTCGCGCTGGGCGAACCGGTACGTCGGCGCCGTCCTGCGCACCGGGCTGCGCGACGCGACGGCGGGCTTCGTCCTGTGGCGCGCCGACGTGGTGCGCGCGCTTGACCTCGAACACACCCGCAGCAACGGCTACAGCTTCCAGGTCGAGCTGAAGCATGCCGCCGTCCGCGCGGGGCACGCCGCCGTGGAGATCCCCATCCGCTTCGAGGAGCGGCGGCAGGGGGCGTCGAAGATGTCGGCCCGCGTGCAGTACGAGGCGGCGCTGCTGCCCTGGCGGCTGCTGCTCGGCGATCTGACGGGCCGCCGCCGCGCGGCCGTTCCCCCTGCCGAGGGGGAGCCCGTCCCGGATGAGCCCACCGCCACTTCCCGGCCCCGGTGACCCCGCCGCCATGACCCTGCTCACCGGCATACGCGACATACGCGCGCCCGCCGCCCGTACGTCCCCGACGCTGCGCGCCGCCGCCCCCGCCCTGCTGCTCTACGCGGCGGTCCGTATGACCGGTCTGCTGATCCTCGCCTGCTGGGCGGCCGTCGAGGACAAGAGCCCGCACACGCTGCTCAGCGGCCGCTGGGATTCCGTCTGGTACGCCCGCGTCGCCGCGGACGGCTACGGGTACGAGATCCGGCTCCCGGACGGCGACCTCCACTCCGACTTGGCGTTCTTCCCCCTCTTCCCCGCCCTCGAACGGGCCGTCTCCGCCGTCACGCCGCTCTCCGTCAACGATGCGGGACTGCTGATCGGCTGGGCCGCGTCGCTCGCCGCCGCCTGGGGCATCTGGGCGGTGGCGCGGCTGATCTCCGGGCGCGACGCGCTGGGCGTCGTACTGGTGGGACTGTGGGGCGCGTACCCGACCGCGTTCGTGCAGTCGATGGCGTACACCGAGGCGCTGTTCACGGCACTGGCGGCCTGGGCCCTGTACGCGCTGCTGACCGGCCGCTGGCTGACGGCGGGCGCGCTGGCCGTCGCGGCAGGGCTGACGCGCCCCTCCGGCGCCGCTGTGGTCGCCGCGGTGTGGGTGGCCGCCGCTGTCGCGCTGCTGGGGGCACGCCGCCAGGGCCGCGCGTTCCCCGTCCGTCCGCTGCTGGGCGCGCTGCTGGCGCCGCTCGGCTGGTGCGGCTATGTGCTGTACGTCGCGGTGCGCGAGGACAGCCCGTACGGCTACTTCGACGTGCAGGCGGGCTGGGGGAACGGGTTCGACGGCGGCCGGGCGCTGCTCGGCTTCGTCGCGGACAACCTGGCCTCCAACGTCGTCGGCGGGCTCGGGCTGATCGCGGCGCTGGTCCTCGTCGGCTGGCTGGTGGTGCTCGGGGTGCGGCAGGGGCAGCCGCTGCCGCTGGTGGCGTTCACGGTGGTGATGGTCGTGACGTCGCTGGTCGGCTCGGGGTACTTCGGGTCGCGGCCCCGGCTGATGATGCCCGCGTTCGGCCTGCTGCTGCCGCCCGCCGTGGCGCTGCTGCGGCTGCGGCGGGGGTATGTCGCGCTGGTGCTGGCGGGCGTGGCGCTGGCGTCGGGGGCGTACGGGGCGTTCACGCTGCTGGGTTCCGGCCCGCCGTGAGGTGCTTGACGATCCGCCCGTCCAGCAGGACCACGAGGCAGCCGCCGGGGCTGACGCAGTACTCGGCCTCGCCCTCGGACGTGTGATGGCGGGAGCGCAGGGCCCACTCGCCGCCGCCCGCGCGCAGGCAGACGGGGCAGTGTCCGCCGGACCGGGGCCGCGACGACGCGACGGGGGCGGCACGCCGTACGGGCCGTGACTGGCCGACGGACCACGCGGCGGCCGCCACCACCAGCGCGACGGCGCACAGCTGGCGCGCCGACAACTCCTCGTCCAGGAGGACGAAACCGACGCCCGCCCCGGCCGCCGGGCTCAGCGCGAGCAGGACGCCGAAGACACGCGGGCCGATGCGGCGCAGCGCGGCCATGTCCAGCGAGTAGGGGATCAGCGAGGACAGCAGCGCGACCGCGATGCCTGGGCCGACGACGGACGGGTGGGCGGCCACCGCCGCGCCGCTGGTGACGGCGGCCACCGGGCTGACCACCACGGCGCCCACCGCGAGCGCGACGGCGAGGCCCGTCCAGTCGTCGAACAGCCGCCCCACCCGCCCGTTCAGCACGACGTACGACGCCCGGCACACCGCCGCCGTCGCGCCCAGGGCCACGCCGAGCGCGGGCAGGGCGCCGCCCGGGGCCGTCAGCAGCAGCACGCCGGCGAGGGCGAGCAGCGCGGCGGCGAGGTGGGCGGGGCGGCGGGACAGGGTGGCGGCGAGGGCGAGGGGGCCGAGGAGTTCGAGGGTGGCGGCGACGCCGAGGGGGAGGTGGCCGATGGCGGAGAAGTAGGCCATGTTCATCACGCCGATCGTGACGCCGAGCGCGATGGCGGCGCGCCACTGGCGGGCGGTCAGGCGCCGCAGGCGGGGGCGTACCAGGGCGCACATCACGAGCGCGGCGAAGACCAGCCGCATCCCCGCCAGCGCGACGGGGTCCGCGTCGTCGTACGCCCCCTTCGCGACCGCCGAGCCGAGCTGCATGCTCACGATCTGGCCGAGGACGAGGAGGGGCGCTGGTGTCATGGCCACCAGCGTGCTGTCATGGTCTTGTGCAGTTCAACCATTACGGCGGCCAGGCCGCCCGGCTCGCCGCCGAACTCGTCAACCTCCCCGCGCCCCCGGCCCCCGCCGCACTCGAACCGCTGCTCGCCGCCCACGAGATCCTCCGCCGCGACCTGACCCCGGCGCAGGCGGACGAGCTGTGGGCGTGGAGCCGCCGCCTCGGCCGCTGCTTCGGTGACCAGGACCTCGGCACGCGCGTGGCGGCCGTCAACGACCTGCTGGCCGACGCGTCGAGCAGCCCGCGCATCACCATGCACGACGGGCACGCGCCCCACCTGCACTACAGCGCCCCGGGCGCGGACGCGGCGGCGCACATCCGCGCCGTCACGGCGGCGGGCCTGGCGTTCGTCGTCTGCAACGCGGCACCGCACCGCCTCGGCCGCTGCGCACGCTGCGACCGGGCATACGTGGACACCTCACGCAACGGCCGCCGCACGTACTGCACGGTCCGCTGCGCGAACAACGACGCCGTGACCCGCCACCGTACAACCCGCCGGGGGGCGGCGGCGTGATCAGGGCTGCCGGGTGATCTGCTCCACGAGCCGCCACACGCCGGTGGCCGGGTTGACGCCGTGCTCCTTGTCCTCCGGGGCCAGTTGGCGTGCCCGGGGGACGGCGGCCTGCCAGCCGCTCGCGAAGTCGCGGAAGTCGAGGCGCGCCTTGTCGTAGCGAGGCAGGTGTTTCGCCAGGGCGGCGCGCAGCGCGCGGTAGTTGGGGCAGTAGGCGGTGTGGTCGCGGAAGTGCAGGAGGAGCCACAGCTCGAAGCACGGGTTCGAGACGGCGAGGCCGATACCGGCGCGGTGGGCGGCGGCCAGGGCCTGGTCGAGATCGGTGTACTCGTCCACGTCCGTCACGCACCAGACCTGGTCGAAGCCGTCCCTGTCCTGGTTCCACAGGTCGCTCGCGTGGGCGACGAGCTGGCTGGGCGAGCCGGGCTTCGTCTTCACCCTGACGGTGACGGCCGGGTTGCTGAGGTGCCGGACGAGGCCGTTGAGGTAGTCCGCCTCGGTTGCCTTGGCGCCGCAGACGACGAGGACGCGTTCGCGGGCGGTGCGCCGGGCGGTGCCCCGGCGGCGGAGGTCGGACTCGAAGCGCGGTCCTTCACGCCTCGGGCTGCGCGTCATCGTGCCTCCCCCGGGCGGCGACCGCCTCCTCGAACCGCTCGTCGCTCAGGAAGGGGACGGCGCCGTAACTGCCGCCCAGGTAGCGCCGCTCGCGGTTCTCCTCCTGGCGGGGGCGGAAGTCGGAGAGGGGGAAGAGCGTCGTCTCGCCGTATGCGTTCTTCTCCACGAACCACACTTGGTCGCGCTTGAGGATCTCCTCGCCACCGCTGCGGCCGAGGAGGCTGGCGTCGTGGGTGGTGAGGAGGAGCTGCGCGCGGTGGGGGTTGGTGGCGGGGTCCTGGAAGAGCTTGATGAGGTGGGCGGTCAGCCGGGGGTGGAGGCTGGCGTCCACTTCATCGATGACGAGCAGGCCGCCCTTTTCCAGGGTGTCGAGCACCGGGCCCGCGTAGCTGAGCAGCATGCGGGTGCCCTCCGATTGGGCTCCGAGACCGAGCCGGACCGGACCGTTCCGGCCACGTTGGGCGATCCAGACGCGTCGTTGTCTCCGCCGTCGGGAGCCGAGACCGACAGGCACGGTCAGCGTCCGTGGAATCGTCGACTGTTCGAAATCGAAGGGTAGTTGTTCAGGAAAACCCGGTCTTCTGTCCACTCCTGCGTCCTCGATACCGAGGTCGGCCGCGCGCAACAAGGAAACCACTGCTGGCGCGCGTTGCGGATCAGCCAGGACATCGGCCGGATCGAAAAGGAGGGGGTTGCCCGAGGAATCGGAAGAGGTGAACCAGCGATAGACCGGCTGGACAAGGGATTGGCGGGAGCGTGCCGCCACCGAGAGGAAGAGTGCGTTTGGTTCGGTGATGCTCTCGACCAGGCGTAGTTCCTTCTCGGGGACAGAATCACCGAAGTCGATGCCCTCGGCCGAGCGTTGGAAGATCACGCGTTTGCGTCCGCGCGGGTAGCTGTACAGCCATTCGTCCTGCACCCGTTCGTCGTCAATGCTGAAGCCGTACGTGTGCCGCACGCCGTCCAGCATCAGGTCCGTGACGTACCACGACGGTTCGGTGCGGGCGTCCTCGTCCAAGGCGAAAGGGGAACGGCTGATTCCCCCGCCCGGTTCCGCCTCCAGATGCGAGGACTGGACCATCCGGCTCATGAACGTCAGCGCCCCCACCACGTTCGACTTGCCCGCCGCGTTGGCGCCGAAGACGGCCGCCACCGGGACGGCTTCCCATGCCGTGCCCGGTGGGCGGTCCGCGTCGTAGACGGGGCTCAGGTTGAGCTGCTGCTCGTCCCGCAGCGAGCGGTGATTGGCCACCCGGAAGCTGAGGAGCATCCGATCACCTCCCGTAGCCGATCACATGCCTTTTCGTGCAAGTAAACTGCACGGCTTCGCCCCGGGCAAGGTCAGGCGGGCTGGTGGAGCCAGGTTGACCATGTTGAGGTGATCATCGAGCGCAGGTCGTGGCGGGGTGTCCACGAGATCTGCTTGGTCGCCGTGTCGGAGCAGGCCACCACATGGGGGGCGTCGCCTGGGCGGCGGGGGGCCCTGGTGGGGCGCAGGTGGGGTGTGCCGGTGATCTCCGTGATCAGGTCGACCATCTCGCGGACCGAGACGCCCTGTCCGCGGCCGATGTTCAGTGTCAGATGGGCCGGTTCCGGCTGGTCGGCGAGGGCGCGGGCGGTCGCGACGTGGGCCTCGGCGAGGTCCTCGACGTGCACCCAGTCGCGGACGCAGGTGCCGTCGGGGGTCGGGTAGTCGTCGCCGAAGATCCGCGGGGGCAGTCCGGCGGCGAGGTGGTCGAACGTCATCGGGAGCAGGCCCGACGTCTCCCGGTCGGCGAGAGCGGGGAGCGCGGCGCCCGCCACGTTGAAGTGGCGCAGGCTCGCGGTCGCCATGCCGTGCGCGCGGCCGACGTCGCGGACCAGCCACTCGCCCGCGAGCTTCGTCTCGCCGTACGGGCTCAGCGGCACGCAGGGCGTGTCCTCCGTGACCCGGTCGGTGTACGGCGAGCCGTAGACGGCCGCCGACGAGGCGTACACGAAGCGGCCGACGCGGGCGCCGCGCGCCGCCTCCAGCAGGATCTGGAGGCCGTGGAGGTTCTCGCGGTAGTAGCGCAGCGGCTGGCGGACGGACTCGGCGACTTCCTTGCGGGCGGCCAGGTGCATCACGGTGTGCACGCGGTGGTCGGCGATGGTCCGGTCGAGCGCGCCCCGGTCCAGGATCGAGCCCTGGACGAGGGGTACGCCGTCGGGCAGGCGGGTCGCGTCGCCCGTGGACAGGTCGTCGTAGACCACGACCCGTTCGCCCGCGAGGGCCAGCGCGCGCACCACGTGGGCGCCGATGTACCCGGCGCCGCCGGTGATCAGAAAGGACATGCGGATACCTCCAGGAACTCGCGCGGGGAGTCGCCCGGCGCGGACGGCCGGCGCGGCGCGGCCACCGCGACCGCGCCCGGGACGGGGCGGCGGGCCTTGGCGGGGACGACGGGCGGGACGTCCCGGCCGTCGAGGAAGAACGTGCGCACCACGCGCTCGGCCGCGAACCCGTCGTCGTAGGGGCAGAACCGCTGCCGGAACGCGGCGCGCCGCGCGGCGAGGCCCGGGTCAGTCCACAGGCGCGGGTCGGTGAGGGTGGCAGCGAGTTCGGCGGCGGTACGGGTCACCGGGCCCGGCGCGGTGGCGGGCAGGTCGAAGTAGGCACCGTGCACGGTCCGGTACGTCTCCCAGTCGTCGGCGTGGACGACGACCGGCCGGTCGAGGGCGGCGTAGTCGAACAGCACGGGCGCGTAGTCCGTGACCAGCGCGTCGGCGGCGAGGCACTGGTGCTCCAGCGCGTCGTCCGTCGCCGCGAGCAGCCGGAAGCGGGGGCCGAGGGCGCGGGCCAGGGCGCCGAGGTCGAGGGGGGCACGCCGCCGGGTGGCGTACGCCCGGGGCGCGGGGGCGTACAGGATGGCGAGCACGCCGTCGGGCACGCCGAGGCGCGCGCGGGCGCGCAGGACGTCGGCGACGCCCGCCGTGTGGAAGACGTCGGCGCGCGGGGAGCCGTACTCCAGCGTCACGTAGTCGGCCGGGTAGGCGGCCTCCCAGGCGAGGGTGGAGTGGCGGTTGGCGGAGAGGCAGTAGTCCCAGGTGTCGATCTGCCGCAGCAGCCGGGGCACGTCGCGCACCCGCGTGTCCAGGCCGCGGTGGGCGACGGGTGTGCCGCGGTGGGTCTGGAGGCGCAGCTGCCCCGGGCGGTCGGCGAGGACGTCGGGGAAGCCGCTGTTGCTGACGAGGAAGCGGGCGCGGGCCAGCGCGGACCAGTACGCGGCGGTGCCGGGCGTCAGCCGCCGTACGCCGGTGGGCAGGGCCTGGCCGGGGCCGGCCACCCAGGCGGTGCGGATGCCGGTGGCCAGTTCGCGCAGCTTCGCCTCGATGGCGGCCGGGTGGCAGCCGTACCTGCCGCCGCGTCCCGTGGTGAAGACGGCGAGCCGCCGGTCGAGGGGCAGTCGCAGCTGGCAGCGGTAGTGCGCGCGCAGGGCGACGGCGCGCAGCCGCCGCCCCGCGCCGCGCACGACGGCTTGCAGGCGCCTGCCGAGGCGCTGGGCCACCGCCATGAGCTGGAACGCGCGCCGGGCGCCCAGCCGGAAGAGGACGTGCGCCCCGCCCTGCTTCGCGCCGAGCGCGGTGGCCCCGGCCGCCGTGCGGTGGCGCCGGCACAGGGCGGCGCTGCGGCGGAAGAAGTCGGCGCGCTCGGCGGCGGGCAGCAGCCCCGGGGTGCGGCAGACGGTGCTGAGGTGGTCGGCCATGCGCCGGTAGAGCGCCGCGCGCCACCGCTGGGTGGGCAGCAGGGCGAAGGCGCGTTCGTACTGGTCCACGAGATCGGCGTGCCCTGGGCCCGGCCCGTGCGTACGGCCGCCCCGGCGGCGGGCGCGGTGGTGCAGGCACACCCGGTCGAGCACGGCGACGGTCTCGGCGGTGATCAGCGCCGGGTAGGCGAAGGGCACGTCCTGGTGGTGTCCCGGGGGGAAGCGCAGGCCGGTGCCGAGCAGGAAGTCGCGGCGGTACGCGCGTCCCCAGGCGGTCGGGGGCAGCCGCAGCAGGGACGGCCGGGCGGCGAGGGGACCCGCGTCGGGGCCGCGCCGGGAGAGCAGTCCGGGGGCGAGGCCGGGGGAGAGGGTGCCGTCGAACGAGAGGACGGCGTGGTCGTGCACGAGCAGCTGCGGGTGGCCGGTGGCGTCCAGGCGGGCGGCGATGGCGGCCAGGGCGCCGGGGGTGAGGGCGTCGTCGCCGTCGAGGAAGAGGACGTAGTCGCCGGTGGCGCGGTCGAGCGCGGCGTTCCTGGCCGGTCCGGGACCGCACGTGCGGGGGAGGCGGAGGCCGGTGACGCGGGCGTCGGCGGCGGCGAACTCGGCGATGATCTCGCCGCACGCGTCGGGGGACGCGTCGTCCACGACCAGCAGTTCGAGGTCGGTGTGGTCCTGCGTGAGCACGGAGGTCAGGCAGGCGGGGAGATACGCCTGCACCTGGTAGGCGGGCACGATGATGCTGAAGCGGGGCACGGCACCACATCCACGGGGCGGCATATCGGATGACCAATGACCATCCGACAATCTCTCTTCCGTAGTGCCATCCCGGGGACGAGCGAGGTGTCGCGCCCGCGATCCGTTCATTTGGAGCAAGAGGCAGCGCACACGGCAGGGGCCGGGCCCGGCGGTCGCCCGCTCGGCCCGGCCCCGTCGCCGTACGGTCGCGCCGCCGCCCTACTTCACGGCGCCGGACATCATCCCGGCCACGAACTGCCGCTGGAACGCGAAGAAGATCACCAGCGGTATGACCATCGTCAGGAACGCGCCCGGCGCGAGCACGTCGAAGTTGCTGCCGAACTGCCGCATCTCCTGCTGGAGCGCGACCGTCATCGGCGGCGACCCCGAGTCGGCGAAGATCAGCGCCACCAGCATGTCGTTCCACACCCACATGAACTGGAAGATGCCGAGCGCCGCGATCGCCGGGCCGGCCAGCGGCAGCACCACCCGGGTGAACAGCCGCAGCTCGCCCGCCCCGTCCAGCTTCGCCGCCTCCAGCAGCTCGCGCGGGATCTCGGCGAAGAAGTTCCGCAGCAGGAAGATGGCGAACGGCAGGCCGAACGCGGAGTGGAACAGGACCACGCCCAGCGTCGTCTCGAAGATCCCCAGCGTGTTGAACAGCCGCGCCACCGGGATCAGCGCCACCTGCACCGGCACCACGAGCAGCGCCACCACGACCAGGAACCACCAGTCGCGGCCGGGGAAGTCGAGCCAGGCGAACGCGTACGCCGCCAGCGCGCCCAGCAGGATCACCAGGACGGTCGACGGCACGGTGATCAGCACAGTCGTCCACACCGAGTCGGTGAACGTGCCGTTGCCGAGCAGCGCGTCGTAGTTCCCCGCCGTCCACTGCCCGGGGTCGGTCAGCGCCTCCCACCAGCCGGAGGACGCGATGTCGCGCGAGTCGCGGAACGAGGACACCAGCAGCCCGGCGGTCGGCAGCAGCCACACCACCGCCAGGATCACCAGCACCACCCGCACCCCGCCGCTCGCGGCGACGGAGGCGACCCGGGAGGCCAGGGAACGCCGGGGCGGCCCGGAGGCTCCGCCCGCCGGGGACCCCGAGGGTCCGGGCTCTTTCGCGGTCAGGGTCGTCGCGGTCACCGCTGGTTCTCCCGTCGCAGCCTTCTCAGGTTGAAGAACATCACCGGCAGGACCAGGAGCAGCAGGAGCACCGCGATGGCGCTGCCGACGCCCTGGTCGCCGCCCGTGCCGAAGGACTCCAGGTAGAGCTGGAGCGCCAGCACATTGGCGTCACCCTGGCTGGAGCTGGGCGGGATGACGTACACGAGGTCGAAGATCTTCAGCACGTTGATCATCAGCGTCACCATGACCACCGCGAGCAGCGGCGCCAGGAGGGGGACGGTGATGCGGCGGAAGACCTGCCACTCGTTCGCGCCGTCCACGCGGGCGGCCTCCAGCGTCTCCCGCGGCACCCCGGCCAGGCCCGCCGCGATGAGGACCATCGCGAAACCGGCCCACATCCAGACGTACGAGCCGATGATCGCGGGCGTCACCAGGTTGGGCCCGAGCCACTCGGCGCCGTTGTACGGGGCGGTGAAGCTGTCCGCCGCCAGCCGCAGCTGCGCGCCGTCCGCCTCGGCGGGGAGCGTGAACGTCCCGTCGTCCCCGGTCGTCGCGTCGGCGACCACGTCGCCGTCCCGTACGGCCTCGACGGTGATGCCCGCCAGGCCTTTCTCCTCCGGGTCGATCGTGTCGGGCGTGCCGCCGCCCCGCGTGAAGTCCATCCACACGGTGCCGCTCACCTCGTCCGCGGCGCCCTCCGGCGCGGCGGCGGGCGCCGCGTCCTCCAGCTCGGGCTGCGGCACGGCCACCAGCGGCAGCAGCACCGGCTGACCGGCCGAGACGGGCGTCTCCAGCAGGTACGAGCCGTCGTCCTGCGCGGTGATCGGCCCGTCGGGGCGCGGCTCGGCGTCCGGCCAGGACGAGTCGCCCGAGAACGTGTCGTGCACGGTGGTCAGCACCGCGTTCGCCAGCCCGCGGTCCGGGTCCTGCTCGTACACCAGCCGGAAGATGATGCCGGCGGCCAGCATGGAGATGGCCATCGGCATGAAGATGATCAGCTTGAACGCGGTGGCCCAGCGGATACGTTCCGTCAGGACCGCGAAGATCAGGCCGAGGCCGGTCGCCACGGTGGGCGCGACCACGATCCAGATGAGGTTGTTGCGCAGCGCGTGCCGTATCGAGTCGTTGCTGAACAGCTCCGTGAAGTTGTCCAGGCCCACGAACCCGTCGCCCGACGCGTCGAACAGACTGCGCCAGACCGTGTACGCGATGGGGTAGACGACCAGTGCGCCGAGCAGCAGCAGCGCGGGCAGCAGGAAGCACGCGACGGCCCAGGGCCGGGCTCTGATCACCGCCTTGCCGGATGCCATGGGATGCCAGTCTCCGTCCGTCAGTGAGGGAACCGCAGTGGGAGCACCGCAGTGGTGAACCACGGGGTGACCCGCGGGTGGTGAGCCGTCAGTCGCCGTACGCGGCGGCGGCCTGGGACTCCAGGTACTCCTGGGCCCCCTGGATGTCGGCGGGGTCGCGCAGGAAGTTCTGGAGCCCCTGCCACATGCCCTGCCCCGTGGTGCCGCCGAAGTCGGCGGGCGTCTGGTCCGACATGTCGAACCGGAAGTCGTCGCCCGCCGCGATGAGCGCCTCGGCGATGCCGCGCTGCGTGTCGTTCGGGTACGCGTCCAGGTCGAGCGACCTGTTGGGCGACACGTAGCCGCCCGGCTCGGCCCAGATCGCCGCGGCGTCGGTCGAGGCGAGGAACGCCAGCATGGCCTGCTGCGCCTCGCCGGCCTCGCCGTCCGGCGCGATGGCGACGGCCGCGTCGCCCGCGCTCACCACCGGCGCGTCCCCGCCGCCCACGGCAGGGAAGGGGAAGACCCGCGCGTCCTCGCCGATCACGGCGTCCGTGCTGTCGGTGATCACGGAGCCGACGAAGTCCGCCTCGAAGACCATCCCGGCGGCGGGCGTCTCCAGGTCGGTGAACGTCTGGGTGACCGAGGTCGGGAAGTCCGTCTGGAGCGAGCCGCTCGCGCCGCCCGCCAGGAACCGCTCCTCGCCGAAGACCTGGCCGAGGGCGGTCAGCGCGTCGGTGACGCTCGGGTCGGTCCACGGGATCTCGTGCGCGATCAGCCGGTCGTACATCTCGCCGCCGGACTGGGAGAGGTAGATGTTCTCGAACCAGTCGGTGAGCGTCCAGCCGTCGCCGCCCGCGACGGACAGCGGCGTCGTGCCCGACTCCCACAGCGTCCAGGACATCGAGACGAAGTCGTCCCAGCTCTCCGGCGGCGAGACACCGGCGTAGTCGAACGCCGTGTCGCTGTACCAGACGAGCGACTTGTTGGCCGCCTTCACGTACACGCCGTACTGCACGCCGTCCCGGGCGGCGATGTCCTGCCAGCCCTGCGTGTAGTTGGCGTCGAGCTGCTCCTGCGCCAGGTCGCCGACCGGCGCGAGCCAGCCCTGCTCGGCGAACTCCTGGAGCACGCCCGGCTGCGGGACCATCACGATGTCCGGCGGCGAACCGCCCTCGATCTTGGTGCCCACGAACTGCGAGACGTTGTCCCCGCTCGGCACATAGCTGACCGAGGCGCCGGTACGCGCCTCGAACTCGTCCATGACGCGCAGGAAGTTGTCCCGCTCCGCGCCCGTCCACACCGCCGAGACCTCAAGCGACTGCCCGCTGAGGTCCGGCAGTTCGATCGTCACCGGGTGGTCACTCCCCGTGTCGTCCTCCTCCGCGCTGCACGCCGACAGCGCCAGCGCGGTCACGGCGACCGTCGCCGCCGTCGCACGGAAGACCCTCCGCCGGGAAACCCGGCCCGAACCGCCCATGAGCACCGCCTCACCCCATCCGGTACGGCAACGCCCCCACAGCGCAGGGTGTGCAACGCCGCACGTCCTGATCACTGAGTCCTACGCCCGCCGTTCTGTGCGGGCAAGACCACGGAGGGTGTCAACTGCCGTTTGTGATCCGGCTGTTACCCAAGATCGGAGCAGTGGAACGCGGATTTCCGATCATGTACCGACGTGTCGTCGCGATCGGTCAGACGAGGCTCGCGGGGGCGGACCTGTCCGCGTCGGCGGCGCGGGAGGCGGCGGACGCGAGCAGGGCGATGTCGGTCGGTCCGTTGCCCAGTTCGCGGACCGGCCGGCGGGTCGGCGGGTCGCCCTCGCGGGCCCAGTCGAGCCGCGTCACGGTGGGCCGCGCGGTCGCGGTCCTGGGGATGCGCCCGGTCACCCGCCCGGCCTGGAACGGCGCCGCCGTCCCGCCCCTGCGCACCTCGCCCCGCCCGGCGGGCTGCCCGGTCATGGCCACGGATATGCCCCCGCCGGGCGCCACCGGACCGCCCACCACGACCAGCCGCACCCCGAGGCGCGCGCCCTCGGACGCCACCGCGTCGAGCACCCGCACCACCGACCCCGCGGCCTGCCGCCCCGGCGCGCCGAGCGGCGGCGCGAGCAGCGCGTCGAAGTCGTCCACGAGCACGACGAGCCACGGCAGCGGGTCGCTCCCCGGCGCCAGCACGGGCGGCCCCTCCGGCGCGCCGAGCGTCACGTCGCCCGCCACCCGGGGCGCGTGCACGCGGCCGGGCCGGCCCCGTACGGCGCCGAAGTCCGCGTCGCCGAGCAGCGCGGCCCTGCGCTTCAGCTCGGCCCGCAGCGCCTGGGCGAACGCGCGCATGCGCACCGGATCGGTGGCCCCCAGGTAGGTGGCGACGTGCGGCAGCTCCGCGCCCGGCCGCAGGCCGTCGCCCGCGCCTTCCACGAGCAGCAGTGACAGGTCACGCGGTCCGCGCGTGGTGGCGAGGGAGGCGGCGAGCGTGCTCAGCAGCTCGGTACGTCCCGAGCCGGGGCCGCCCTCCACGGTCAGCGGGCCCCGCAGCCCGGCCAGGTCCACCGCCACCGGGCCGTGCGCTCCCGCGCCGAGTACGGCGGTGAGCCCTTCGCGCCCGGTCCAGCGCTCGCGCAGCGTGCCGGGCGTGACGCGCGACAGCTCCAGCACGTCGAGGAGGCGGCAGGTGTCCGGCAGTGCCGCCGCCCGTGCCGGGGCGGGCGCGCCGCCCGCGCCGGGGCCCTCGGCGACCGGCGCCAGGGCGCGCGCGAACCGCTCGGCCCACGCCGGGGACACGGCGTCGGCGCCCACCGGGGGACCCGCCTGCCCGTCCCGGCCGACGACGCGCAGGGACGTCGCCACCGCGCCGCTCAGCAGGACGGCCGCGCCGCACGCCGCGAACACCGGGGACACCGCGCGCGCGGCCGCCAGCGACCGTTCGACCGGCGACGCGGGCGTGGCGGAGGCGGCCTCGGCCGGCGTCACGACGTGGACACCGGCCGCGGCGCCACCGGCGGCGAGCCGGGTGAGGGCGGAGACGGTGGCCGGGGGGGTGTCGGGGCCGCAGTCGGCCAGGACGACCACGCGCCGCCCGCCCGGCCCCGCCGCGCCGTCCGTGCGCTCGGCCAGTTCGCGCAGCCGCGCCGCGGCCTGCTCGGCGTCGAAGCCGACGAGCAGGCGGCAGTCCTGGCCGCGCTCGGGGCGGGTGTGCGGGAGCCAGCCGAGCCACGACCAGTCGGCGGCGCGCCCCGGCGCGATCACGACGAGTTCGAGTGCGCCGGGCGCGTGGAACGCCGCCAGTTGCGCCAGCACGGCGCGCGCCACACCGGTCACGCGGTCGCGCGGCCCGGCCAGCCCGAGCGAGCCGGCCGCGGCGAGGTCCACCGTCACCGGCGGCAGGGCGCGCGAGGGGCGGTGCGCCGTCCCGACGCGCACGCGCAGCGCGTCCGGGTGCCCGGGGCCGCGCTCCCACAGCCGGGGGCCGCGGTCGAGCGCGGTGAGCAGCACGGTGGCGGGGTCGGGGCAGCGCGCCTCGTCGGCGGCGTCGGCGCCACCGGGGGCGTACGCGTCCGGCGCGGCGTCCCGGCGGGGCATCTGGCGCGTCCCGGTGTCGAGTTCGGGCCCGCGCCCCTTCCCCCGGCCGCCGAGGCCGCGGCGCGCGGGACGCTGCCCGTGCCCCGCCTCGTCCTCCTCCGCGCGCCGGGGCGCGGGCAGGTGCCCGGCCGCGCCGTCGCGCCCGCCCTCGGTCACGAGGCGCAGCGCCGTCTCGCCGAGCCGCAGCACGCCGCCGGACGGTACGGGCACCGGGCCGCCGGTCACGGGGCGGCCGTCGAGCAGCGTCCCGTTGGTCGATCCGGCGTCGGTCACGGTGACGGAGCCGTCGGGGCCGACGGTCAGCGTGCAGTGCGCGCGGGAGATGTCGGGGTCGTCCAGGGGGACGTCCGCCTGCGCCGACCTGCCGATCCGGACCTCGCCGCCGCGCAGCAGGTGGACGCCGCCCGCGTCGGGTCCCGCGGCGACCAGCAGCGTCGCGGGGACGGGCTCGCGCCGCGCGGTCTCCAGGGGGTGCTGGAAGGCGAGGACGGCGCCGTCCACCAGGGGCGGTTCGCCGAGCACGGTGCGGCGCGGGTCGAGGTACCTGTCCTCGCAGAAGACGGCGCCCGGCGCCGCGCCGCCGGGGGAGACGGCGCCGGCCAGGGCGCCGAGCACGGTGTCGAGCGGGGTCCCGGCCGGGGCGCCGATCCGCACGTCCACGCCGCCCGAGCCGTCACCGGGCCACACGGTCAACCTGATCTGAATCGGCATCGGCCCTCCCGGTCACCTCACCAGCGAACCGGCGCTCCCGCGGCCGTCCCCGGCCGCGGTCGCATCGGATGCTGATGCTGAAAGCATCCTCGCACCCAGCACCGACAGCGCGCCGCGCCGCTGGCGCTTAATGATCTTGATTGGCGATATCTGACCAGAACTGATCGGTGGGGTGTCCGTCCCCGGCCCGGCGAACCGGTCGTTCCCGCCCAACCCGGGCCGCCCGTACCGCGACCGCGCCGTGCTCGGCGGCGCGCATGATCGTAAGCCCAAGTCACGCCCGGCACGAGAGCGCCCGCACCGCCCCACCGGCCGGGAAACCGCACGGCCCCGCCCCGGCGTCTCCCTCCCCGCACCCCACCGCCGCGGACGGCCGTCACACACACGTTCGTGGCGCGGGGCGGCCCCATTACAGTAGGGAACTCGGGTCCCGACACAGCACCAGGGAGCGCACGTGCGGCCGGTAGGCAGCAAGTACCTGCTCGAAGAGCCGCTCGGACGCGGCGCCACCGGCACCGTCTGGCTCGGACGCCAGCGCCAGGCCGCCGGGGACGAGGCGGCCGTCACGGGCGAGCCGGGCGAACGCGTCGCGATCAAGGTCCTCAAGGAGGAGCTGGCCGCCGACCCGGACGTCGTGATGCGCTTCATGCGTGAGCGCGCCGTCCTGCTGCGGCTCGGCAACGACAGCCACCAGAACATCGTCCGCACCCGCGACCTCGTCGTCGAGGGCGACATGATCGCCCTGGTCATGGACCTCATCGACGGCCCCGACCTGCACCGCTACCTGTACGAGAACGGGCCCTTCAGCCCCGTCGGCGCCGCGCTGCTCACCGCCCAGATCGCCGACGCGCTCGCCGCCGCGCACGCCAAGGGCATCGTGCACCGCGACCTCAAGCCCGCGAACGTCCTGCTCGCCGGTGCCGAACGCCGCACCGACCCGCCGGGCCCGCCCGCCGAGCCGCGCCCCATGCGCCCGATGCTCACGGACTTCGGCATCGCCCGCCTCGCGGACTCCCCCGGCGTGACGCGCGCCCACGAGTTCGTCGGCACCCCCTCCTACGTCGCGCCCGAGTCCGCCGAGGGCAAGCCGCAGACCTCGGCCGTCGACGTCTACGCGGCGGGCATCGTCCTGTACGAACTGCTCACCGGCCAGCCCCCGTTCGGCGGCGGCAGCACCCTGGAGGTCCTGCGCCGCCACCTCAGCGACGAGCCGCGCCGCCCCGACGGACTGCCGGGACCGCTGTGGACCGTCATCGAGTGCTGCCTGCGCAAGAACCCGGCCGAACGCCCCGGCGCCGCCGGTCTCGCGCGCGCCCTGCGCACCGTCGCCGCCGGAATCTCCGAGCACGCCACCACCGAGCAGCGCGACGCCGCCCTCGGCGTGACGGCCCTGCTCGTGCCGGACGCCCGCCCCGTCAAGGTGCCGGGCACCGGCATCTCGCCCCCCGGTTCCGCCGAGCCCACCCAGGTCCTCCCCGGCGGCTCGGGCGGCGGACAGCCCGCCGCCGACCCGTTCGGCAGGACCAGCGTCCTGCCCCAGCGCGACAACGGCGGCGACGACCTCAACACCACGCGCGCCCTCCCCACCTCGGGCGCCCCCGAGCCGGAGGGCCCGCACCCCTGGCAGGACCAGATGCGCGCCGCCCGCGACCGCAACGAGCCGACGCGCGTGCAGCCCGTCGACCCGTACGACCCGCTCCAGCGCGCGCCCCGGCGCCAGCAGCAGCGCCGCCCCGCGCCCCCGCAGGCGCAGCAGCCGCAGGGGTACGCGTACCCGCCGCAGCAGCAGCCGCAGCAGGACTACCGCAAGCCGCAGGCGTCGCCGTACGCGCAGCAGCCGTATCAGCAGCAGTACCAGCAGCCGTACCGCCAGCCCGTCCCGCCGCAGCAGCCGGTGCCGCCGCGGCGGCAGGACGACCGCAGGGACGAGCCCCCGCGCGACCGCGGCCGGTCACGCAGCGCGAACCCGATGCGCATTCCCGGGCTCGGCTGCCTGAAGGGCTGCCTCTTCATGGTCCTGATTCTCGTGGTGATCGTCGTTCTCGTGTGGAACTTCACACCGGTCCAGGACTGGATTGCGGACGGCCGGAGTTTCTGGGACACGGTCACCGACTGGTTCGACGACGTACGGGAATGGCTCGGCCTCATCGACGAGGCGAACCAACAGGTCGAGGACATCCAGGAGAACATGCCGAACAATTGACGGCGGCCTCGGGGATTTATCGACTTCCGCGAACCGAATTTCCCCGGGCCATGCCCATAAAACCGGGCAATCCTGGCGCGCTTGTCCGCACGCCGCCCGGCGCTCGTCGTAGCCTCACGCCATGGCACGGAACATCGGCGGCGTCTACACCGCCCACCGCGTCCTGGGGCGCGGCAGCGCCGGAACGGTCTGGCTCGGCGAGGGCCCTGACGGCCCCGTGGCCATCAAGCTGCTGCGCGAGGACCTGGCGGCCGACCCGGACCTGGCCGAGCGGTTCGCCCACGAACGGCACGCGCTCCTCGGCCTCGAACACCCGAACATCGTCGGTGTCCGCGACCTGATCGTCGGCGACCCCGCCGACTCCGGCGCCGACGCGGACGACCGTATCGCCCTCGTGATGGACCTCGTCCGCGGCCCCGACCTCCGCGCGCACCTGGAGCGCGAACGCCGCCTCGCGCCCCTGGAGGCGGTCTCCCTCGTGGCGGGCGTCGCCTCCGGGCTCGCCGTGGCGCACGCCGCCGGGATCGTCCACCGCGACGTCAAGCCGGAGAACATCCTGCTCGACATCCGCGACGGCGCCACCACCGCGCTGCTCACCGACTTCGGCGTCGCCAAGCTGATCGACGAGCCGCGCCACGCGGGCAAGTCCGGCGTCGTCGGCACCCCCGACTACATGGCGCCGGAGATCGTCGAGGGCCTGCCCCCACGCGCCGCCGTGGACATCTACGCCCTGGTCACCGTGCTGTACGAACTGCTCGCCGGGTTCACCCCCTTCGGCGGCGGCCACCCCGGCGCGGTCCTGCGCCGCCAGGTCACCGAGAAGGCCGCCGAGCTGCCGGGCCTGCCCCGCGAGCTGTGGGAACTGATCCAGCAGTGCCTCGCCAAGGCCCCCGCGTCCCGGCTCCGCGCCGCCGAGCTGGCGTCCCGCCTCCGCGAGCTGACGCCCCTGCTCGCCGGGCTGCCGCCGCTGGACATCGGCGACCCCGTCACGGCGGGCGAGGCCGCCCCCGCGCCGGAGCCGGTCGCCGCGGGCGCCCCGCGCGAGCCGGGCCCCGCGCGCGCCGCCGTACCCCTCGTCCGGGGCTCCGCGCCGGACGGCGAGCGGATCACGCACACCCGGATGCGCGTCCCCGGCGCCGACGAGCTGGCGGGCGGCGCCCACGGCACCGCGCGCACCCCTCGCGCCCCCGGCGCACGCCGTGCCGGAGCCGCGCGCCGCCCAGGAGACCGCAGGCGCCGCCGCCTGGCCCTCACCGCGGCGGGCGTGGCCCTGGCGGTCGCCATCGGCGGCTGGCTGCTCTCCTCGGGCGGCTCCGACGGCGACAACGGCGCCCCGCCCGGCGGCGCCCCCGCCCTCGTCGTGGAGAACGGCGACCCGGCCACCCCCTGACCCCCGCCCCCAGCGGTTACGCTGGTCGCGTGGCAGTCGTCGATGTTTCCGAAGTTCTGAAGTCCCTCCGCTCCACCATGGAGTCGATCGAGGCCGTCCTCGACCTGGGCAGCATGAAGGCCGAGGTCGCCTCGCTGGAGGAGCAGGCCGCCGCCCCGACCCTGTGGGACGACCCGGAGCGCGCCCAGCAGGTCACGAGCAAGCTGTCGCTGCTCCAGGGCCAGGTCACCAAGACGGAGGAGCTGCACGGCCGCATCGACGACCTGGAGGTCCTCTTCGAGCTGGCCGAGGCGGAGGACGACGCGGACACCAGGCGCGAGGCCGAGGCCGAGCTGGCGTCCGTCCGCAAGGCCGTGGACGAGCTGGAGGTCCGCACGCTGCTGTCCGGCGAGTACGACCAGCGCGAGGCCATGGTGTCCATCCGCGCCGAGGCGGGCGGCGTGGACGCGGCCGACTTCGCCGAGCAGCTCCAGCGCATGTACCTGCGCTGGGCCGAGCGCCGGGGCTACGCGACCGAGGTCCTCGACACCTCGTACGCGGAGGAGGCGGGCATCAAGTCCACCACCTTCGCCGTCAAGGCTCCGTACGCGTACGGCACGCTGTCCGTCGAGCAGGGCACGCACCGCATGGTGCGCATCTCGCCCTTCGACAACCAGGGCCGCCGCCAGACGTCCTTCGCGGGCGTCGAGGTCCTGCCGGTGGTCGAGCAGACCGACCACATCGACATCCCCGAGAACGACATCCGCGTGGACGTCTTCCGCTCCTCGGGTCCCGGCGGCCAGTCCGTGAACACCACCGACTCCGCCGTCCGCATCACGCACCTGCCGACCGGCATCGTCGTCTCCTGCCAGAACGAGAAGTCCCAGATCCAGAACCGCGCGGCCGCCATGCGCGTCCTCCAGTCGAGGCTGCTCGCCCACCAGCGGGCGCAGGAGCAGGCGAAGATGGACGCGCTCAAGGGCGACGGCGGCAACTCCTGGGGCAACCAGATGCGCAGCTACGTCCTCCAGCCGTACCAGATGGTCAAGGATCTGCGCACGGATCACGAAGTCGGAAACCCGCAGGGCGTTTTGGACGGGGATATCGACGACTTCCTGGAAGCCGGAATCCGCTGGCGGAAACAGCAGGACAAGTAACCGTCACGCAACTATCACGCCCCACCCGGAATTTACCGGACATCCCGCTTGACGGCGGATGCGTTCACCAGGAAAGCTGATCGCCTGGCATGCCTCTGTGATCCGGGGTCGTTGTGCGCCAGGGGGCGAGTGAAGGAACCGGAACTCCCCGCACCGCCACCACCCTTGCGACAGGCTGCCCCGCACATTCGGGACGATGTCAGCTCCAAACAGCTACAGGGGGTAGTGGATACATGGCCAGTCCTAAGACGAGGGCCAACATGGCGCGCGTCGCCGCCGCGGCCGTCTTCGCCGCGGGCGCCTCGCTCGCGGTCGTCGGCACGGCGTCTGCCCAGAACGCCGGCGAGAAGCCGACCAGCAACGAAGCCGCCATCGCCGGTGTCGGCATCCAGAGCGACAGCGACGGCCTCGACCTCGGCGGGCTCAACCTCGGCTCCGGCAACGGTGGTGCCGATGACGGTGGTGCGGACGACGGTGGTGCCGATGACGGTGGTGCCGATGACGGTGGCGCGGACGACGGTGGCGCCGATGACGGCGGCGCGGACGACGGTGGTGCCGATGACGGCGGCGCGGACGACGGTGGTGCCGATGACGGTGGTGCCGATGACGGCGGCGCGGACGACGGTGGTGCCGACGACGGTGGCGCGGACGACGGTGGCGCGGACGACGGTGGCGCGGACGACGGCGGCGCGGACGACGGTGGTGCCGATGACGGTGGCGCGGACGACGGCGGTGCCGGCACCCCCGGTGGTGGCAACGGCGGCAACGGCGGTCCTCAGGGCGTGAACGAGGGCGGCAGCGGCAACGGTGGTCTGGAGCCCGACAACCAGGGCGCCGGCAACCCGATCGAGCAGCCCGCCCCGGACGAGGACCTCACCGAGCAGCAGACCGTCGGCGGCCAGGACCAGGCCCAGGACCGCGACGAGCTGGCCGAGACCGGCGCCTCGATGAACCAGGCGCTGCTCTTCGCCGGCGCGGCGACGATGATCGCGGGCGGCGTGGCGTTCCGCTACCTGCCCCGCCTGATCAACAAGGGCGGCGGCGGCGCGGCGGCCGCCTGACGGCACCGCGTGACGCCTACCGTCCGTCCCGCCTGAGCGGGACAGCACGGCGGAGGGGCCCGGAGCACATCGCTCCGGGCCCCTCCGTACGTCTCGGCGGCCTCCCGCCCGGCCGGGCTCAGGCCGGGCGCGCCACCAGCAGGCAGACGGCGACGAGCGCCAGCAGCAGAGCCGCGAGCCCCGCCGGTCCGCCCAGGGACGACCACGGGCCGCGCCCCTCGTCGCGCAGCCGGGCCCGCTCGGCGCGGCAGACCGCGCAGCGGCCCTCGCTCACCCGCCCCGCGCAGTTCGCGCACACCAGCCAGTCGGCGGTCAATGCGATCGTCTCCTCTCGTGTCCCCCTCTGCCCTCCACTCTGCCAGGACACGGCCGGAAACGCAGAAGCCAGGACCGGACTGTGACCGAACCCCGCCCCCGCGCGGCGCACCGCGCGCACCGCGCGTTCCCGCGTCCCCACCGGCCCCTGGCGCACCGGCGGCGGGCCGGCCCGACCGGACAAAGGGGGATGCGCCGGGACGCTGCCTGCGGGCGGGGCGCGGGTTCGCGTATGGTCTGCCCAGCAAGGCCCCTGCCTGTACCCCGTAACGACATGGTGTAACCGTGATCCGATTCGACAACGTGTCCAAGACGTATCCCCGGCAGAACGCGCCGGCGTTGCGAGACGTCTCCCTGGAGGTCGAGCGCGGCGAGTTCGTCTTCCTGGTGGGTTCGTCCGGCTCCGGGAAGTCCACGTTCCTGCGGCTGTTGCTGCGCGAGGAGCGCGCCTCGACCGGTTCGGTCCATGTGCTGGGCAAGGACCTGGGCCGGCTGTCCAACTGGAAGGTCCCGCAGGTGCGGCGCCAGTTGGGGACCGTCTTCCAGGACTTCCGGCTGCTCCCCAACAAGACGGTGGGGGAGAACGTCGCGTTCGCCCTGGAGGTCATCGGCCGCCCGCGCGGCCAGATCCGCAAGACCGTCCCCGAGGTGCTCGACCTGGTCGGCCTCGGCGGCAAGGAGGAGCGGATGCCGGGCGAGCTGTCCGGTGGTGAGCAGCAACGCGTCGCCATCGCCCGCGCGTTCGTCAACCGCCCGATGCTGCTGATCGCCGACGAGCCGACGGGCAACCTCGACCCGCAGACCTCGGTGGGCATCATGAAGCTGCTCGACCGCATCAACAGGACCGGCACCACCGTGGTCATGGCCACCCACGACGCGCAGATCGTGGACCAGATGCGCAAGCGCGTGATCGAGCTGGAGAAGGGCGTCCTCGTCCGCGACCAGCATCGCGGCGTCTACGGCTACCAGCACTGAACATCCACGGAAAGGACGCCATGCGCGCCCACTTCGTCCTGTCGGAGATCGGTGTCGGTCTCCGCCGGAACCTCACGATGACCTTCGCGGTGATCGTCTCGGTCGCCCTGTCGCTGTCCCTGCTCGGCGGCGCCCTGCTGGCGCGCCAGCAGGTCGACAGCATGAAGGACTACTGGTACGACCGGGTCGAGGTCTCGATATTCCTGTGCAGCGAGCTGGACGCGGACTCGCCCGCCTGCCGGCGCGGCGCGGTCACCCAGGAGCAGAAGGACCAGATCGAGGCGGAACTCGGCGAGTTCGACATCGTCGAGGAGGTCTACTACGAGTCCGCCGCGCAGGCGTACGAGCACTACGAGGAGCAGCAGGCCGACTCGCCGCTGGCCGCCGTCGTCACGCCCGAGCAGATGCAGGAGTCGTTCCGCGTCAAGCTGCACGACCCGACGCAGTACGACGTGATCTCGTCGGCGTTCGCGGGGCGTGACGGCGTCTACGAGGTCATCGACCAGCGCTCGCAGCTGGAGAACCTGTTCAACCTGCTCAACGGCGTCAACTACGCGGCGCTCGGCCTCATGGCGCTGATGCTGGTCGTGGCGCTGCTGCTGATCGTCAACACCGTGCGCGTCTCGGCGTTCAGCCGCCGCCGCGAGACGGGGATCATGCGGCTCGTGGGCGCGTCGGGCCTGTACATCCAGATGCCGTTCATCCTGGAGGCGGCGATCGCGGGCGTGCTGGGCGCGCTGTTCGCCTGCGTGTTGATAGTGGGCGTCAAGTACTTCGCGATCAACAACTTCCTGGCCCAGGAGATCCCGCTGATCGAGTTCATCGGCTGGGACGCGGTGCTCGGGGTGCTGCCGATGGTGCTGCTGGTCGGGGCGTTCATGCCGTCGGTCGCCGCGTTCTTCGCGCTGCGCAAGTATCTGAAGGTGTGAGCGGGGCTTTGAAGGTGTAGGCGGGGCGCGTTGTGCCGCCCGCCACACGCGCGTGCGAGATCTCCCGTGCGCCCCGGGGGTGTGCCCTACACTCCGCAGCATGTCCCGTGCCAGCCACAGCCGTTCGCCCCACCCGGTCAGGCGTGGGGCGACCCTGGCCTGTGTCTTCCTCGGCGTCCTGGTCACCGGCGCGGCCACCGGCTCCTGGCCCGAGGGCTCGGCGTCCGGCGCCGACGCCCCGGCGCCGGACGCCCGGCCCGCCGACGCCGAGGTGCTGGTGAGCCGCAGCGGTGACCGCTGGTCCACCGCGTACTCGCCGGAGGAGTACGAGCGGCTGCGGCACACGCTGGCGGGCGAGTACGTCGGCACGGGCATAGCGGTCGTCCGCACGGCCGCCGGGCGCATCGAGGTCAGCGAGGTCCACGCGGACAGCCCGGCCGAGCGCGCGGGCGTCCGCGCCGGGGACTCGCTGCGCACCATCGACGGCGTCCGGGTGGACGGCTGGGCCGTCACGGACGCCGTCGCGCGGCTGCGCGGCAGCGACGAGGCGGCGGCGGCAGGGCCCGGCTCGACCGTGCGCGTCGGCCTCGAACGGGACGGGCGGCACTGGTCGGCCGAGATCGCGCGGGCCAGGCTGACGGCCGAGACGGTGACGGTCAGCCGGGACGTCCCCGGGGTCACGCGGGTGCGGGTCGCCTCGTTCACGCGGGGTTCGGCCGAGCTGCTGCGGGCCGCCGTCGCCGCCGTGCCCGCCGGGGACGGCCTGGTGCTGGACCTCCGGGGCAACGCGGGCGGGCTCCTCACCGAGGCGGCGGGCGCCGCGTCGGTGTTCCTCGACGGGGGTCTCGTCGCGACGTACGACGTCCACGGCGAGCAGCGCGCCCTGCACGCCGAGCCGGGCGGGGACACGGCGACGCCGCTCGTCGTCCTGGTGGACGGCGGCACCATGAGTTCGGCCGAGCTGGTGACCGGCGCGCTCCAGGACCGGGGCAGGGCGGTCGTCGTCGGGAGCCGCACCTTCGGCAAGGGGACCGTGCAGATGCCGAGCACCCAGCCGGACGGCTCCGTCGCGGAGCTGACCGTGGGGCACTACGCGACGCCGTCGGGGCGGCTGGTGGACGAGGACGGCCTGCTGCCCGACCTGCTCGTCGGCCCAGGCGAGGACGCGGCGGACAGCGCCGTGACGGTCCTCGGCGGCCTGGCCGGAAGTCGTTAGCGCTCAACCCCCGGGCCCGGGTTTACTGGGCCGGCGCACCGTCCCCCTCCACGACGTAGACTTGACAGGTCATGGCAAAGGAAAAGGGCCGCAAGCTGATCGCGCAGCACAAGCGCGCGCGGCATGACTATCACATTCTGGATACGTACGAGTGCGGTCTGGTACTGACCGGCACCGAGGTGAAGTCCCTGCGCCAGGGCCGGGCGTCCCTCGTGGACGGCTTCGCCCAGATCGACGGCGGCGAGGCGTGGCTGCACAACGTGCACATCCCCGAGTACGCCCAGGGCACGTGGACGAACCACAGCGCCCGCCGCAGGCGCAAGCTGCTGCTGCACCGCTCGGAGATCGACAAGCTGATCGGCAAGACGCAGGAGAGCGGCCTCACGCTCGTGCCGCTGGCCCTGTACTGGGTGGATGGCCGGGCCAAGGTCGAGATCGCGCTCGCGCGCGGCAAGCGGGAGTACGACAAGCGGCAGACGCTGCGGGAGAAGCAGGACCGGCGCGAGGCGGACCGCGCGATCTCCTCGGCCCGCCGCCGCCAGCGCGCGTGACGTATGATGGACGAGGCGCTGCCGGGCAACCGGTCGGCGGTCACAACTGAACAGGGTGTTGGCATGGAGGCTTTTGCACCATCCCAGGGGATGATCGGTTTCGACAGCGGATGTCGAAGCAGGGGAAGCGAGCCGAGGAAGCGGCAATGATCTCGTTAACCATGTGTCGCAAAAAAATAATCGCCAATAACAAGCGCGATTCCTTCGCCCTCGCTGCCTGACGCAGCGTAGGTGAGGTGTCAGCCCGGGAGTGTTCCCGGCCCGGGGACTGGCATCAGCTAGGGAACTCACCGCACGTTCCGGTCACGGGAGCGGCGCGGGACAACAAACAGTGACTGAGCCCGTCGGAGACTTGTCCGCGTGATCTCCGGGGCCGAGAAAATCGCAGCGGACTGCGCTCGGAGAAGCCCTCCTTCCACTTCGTTGGACGCGGGTTCGATTCCCGCCATCTCCACCATCCCATGTAGCCCCTGACCTGCGAGAACTTCGACAGGTCAGGGGCTTTTGCCGTCGCGGGAGCACCGCGGGAGTACGAAGGCCCCTCCCGAAGCCCGTAGATCGACAACATTCGAGGGCAAGTCCGCCAACGCCTTCCGGACCCTTGGCTGCCCCGCCGAAATCATGGCCTCCTGGTGCGGCGGAAGAAGGGAAAGCATCCCAAGGCCGTCCTCTTCCCGCCGCCCGGCACCAGGGGCGCGACGCTGATGCGCAACGCCTGGTTCGACACGGCCCGGTGGAAGGAGGTCAAGGAATTGGCCGCCGAGCGCGGTCCGACGAAGGACCCGAAGCCGCACAGCCAGTGCCACAGCCACGCCAGCCACCTGCTGTCCCGGCACACGATGGAGGCTGTCTCGAAGCGGCTCGGGCACGGCTCCGGTGCCATCACCAGCGCCATCTACTCGCACCTCACCACGGAGGCTGACGGAGCGATGGCGAAGACCGCGGATGAGATCCTGCGCCGCCGTCTGCGGCTCGTGTCCGGCGCGTAGTCCGGGTGCCCGGTCCGATGTGAGCAGCAGCGGCCGGGCACCACGGCCGGCTCCAAGTGTCCCTCACTTGTCGCCGCCGGCGCGGACGGCGTCCCGTATCGCTGTTCTCAGGAAATCAGGCGGCGGACGTGATCGGCAGCCTCGTCTTGGGGAACGGTGGTCTGCTCGCCGGTGTCCATGTTGCGTAGGGTGACCTCTCCCGCGGCCTGCTCGTCCGGGCCCTGGATGGCCACGACGCTGGTGTCCTGCTCTGAAGCCCACTTCAGCTGGCGGGCGAGTTTCTTCGATGAGCCCAGGTAAATGCCCGTACGCAGCCCCTGACGGCGCATCTGGGCAGCAAGCAGCACGACCGGCTGTTCGTCGCCAAGAACTGGTAGCGCCACATCCAAGCCCCGGGGCGAGGCGTCTTGATGGTCTTGTCCGGCAAGGATGCGTTCCACGCCGATGGAGCCGCCACAGGCGGGCATGTCCGGGCCGCCGAGGGTGGCCACTAGGCGGTCGTAGCGGCCACCGGCGCAGATGGAGCCCGAGAAGCCGTCCGCGGTCGCCTCAAAGATCGCACCGGTGTAGTAGTCCAGGCCGCGGACCATGCTTGGGTTGAAGCGGATGCGGTCGCCCGCTAGCCCGGCGCCGGTGGTCAGCTCGATCAGCGAATCGATCTCGGCGAGGCCGGCCGTCCCAGCGTCGGTGGAGGCGAGGCGCTGCCGGATCCTGTCCGGGTCGGTGGCGGTCACGTCGGCCACCAGGCTGTCGGCCGTGTCCTGGGGGAGCCCTTGTGCGGTGGCCAGTTCCTTGGCGACAGCGTCGGGGCTGGTCTTATCGAGCTTGTCCAGGACGGCCAGCACGCCAGCCCCCGCATCCTCGTTCACCCCGTATACGTCGAGGAGGGCGTGCAGGGCACGTCGGCTGTTGACGTTGAAGGTGAAGTTCTCGACGCCGAGGGCGCCCAGGCCGTCGGCGAGCGCCAGGACGATCTCGGCGTCCGCCAACGGCGAGGTGGAGCCAACGGTGTCGATGTCGCACTGGGCGAACTCCCTGAACCGGCCGTCCTGCGGCCGGTCTGCTCGCCACACCGGGCCGATCGCATACCGCTTGAATGGCTGCGGCAGCTTCGACCCGTGCGTGGCGATCACGCGGGCGAGCGGCACGGTGTGGTCGTAGCGCAGCGCAAGGTCGGCCTGCCCGCCGGCCTCGTGGACTCCCCGCTTGAGGATCTTGAAGACCAGCTTGGTCGCCTCTTCGCCGTACTTGCCCGTGATCACCCGAAGGTTCTCGAACGCCGGTGTCTCCAACGGGTCGAAACCATAGCGTTCGAAGATCTCGGCAAGAGTGTCGAAGGCATGCTTGCGGCGGCGCAGGTCGTCGGCGAGGAAGTCGCGGGTTCCGGACGGGGGCTGAGCGGCCTGTGCCATGGCGAGTTGTGCTCCTTGGTCGGATGGATTGCGCGTAGCCTACGACGCTGCGGCGGCGGCCAGGTTCCAGCTGGGGAAGTATCGCGCCAGCCGCTCCAGTAGCTCCGCCTGCTGGTCGCGGTCGCCGTAGCCGGTGTGCATCAGTGGGCTCCCCTCTACCTTCTCCAGTTGCTCCCAGCCGTTGACCTGGTCCATCAGCTGCTTCACCCCGGTCATGAGCGACAGGGACATGGAAGGCACGAGTGCGTCGAGGCCGTGGGCCATGTAGTAGATGGACGAGCGGCGCACGGCGGAGCAATCCACCCGCTCTGAGTAGTTCTCCTCGGAGAACTTCGGGTAGCAGGCGTCCAGCATGGCCTTCGGCACATCCCATACTGGCATCAGGACGTCGGTGCCGCCGGTGCGGCGGACCGGGAAGGGCATGGGGCGGCGGCCGTTGATCAGGCAGAACAAGAGCTCAGCCGCGACGTCTTCGCGGTTGTAGCCGACCATCAGCCGGCTACCACCGATCTCGTCGGAGATCGCACGACCGGCGAGGTTGATCAGGTTGGTGGCGAAGAAGTGCGCCAGATCGGGGGTGTAGCGGTCGGAGAGTTCCTGCTACAGCTCATCCGGCCCCTTACTCATCCGCAGAAGCTTCGCGATGTCGTCGGGGTGCAGGATGCGGTGGGTGAAACCGGCTTCCGCGCACAAGGCGGCGGCACGGTCCGTCGCCGACTCTGGCCAGATCGGCGGCATCGTGAGGGTGAAGCACACCACCTGCGAGGGGTCGTGGTTGTGTTCGGTGATGTAGCGGTGGGTGCCCTGCACGAGGGTGTTGGAATCGCCACCGCCGGAGATCCCTGCCACCAAGGGCGGCGCCGCCGTGTGGCTCGTGAGGAAGTCGGAGATCTTGCCGAACACGATCTCCTGCGCCTGGTCGCCGTCGAGGGTGTGCACACGGTGGGTCGGCTGCTTGGCTTCGTTCGCCCACTGGAAGTCGTACATCGCCGCCACCGGGTCCGGGCCGTGCTCCACGGTCTCAATCTTGAGCGGGTCGATGGCGTCGATGTCGGTGTTGCGGATACACGTCAGGATGACCTGCTTGTCGGCGTCCAGGTCGTCCAGCGGAGTCGAGACGGGAATCGGCTTCAAGCTGCCATCACCGGGCACCTCGTACGCCTGGAACAGCGATGGCGGCATTCGGTGGGCCAGAAGGACGTCGGCGAGCGTCAGCTGGCCCTGTGCTTTCAGCGTGCGTGCGCCCTGGCTGAACAGCATCGTGATCTGGTCGAGCGTGCCCATGAGCGTTCCCCTGTCCCTGTTGGATACGTGCGCCGGTGGTTGCGGAAAGGCCCCGCCCTTGGGGGAGCTGAAAGAGGGCGGGGCCGTCGTGCCTGTTAGATGTGCGCGGTCAGCGCGGTGACGGCCAGGACTTCCTCGACCTTCTCCGCCGTCATGCGGTCCATCCCGGCCTGCGGGAGGGTGCGGGACATGACCTCAGCCAGAGCCCGGACCTCGAACTGCTCCGCCGCCATGGTGGCGGCGTCGATGGTGGCTTGCTGCGGGGACATACGAATTCCTCTTTCGGTCCTTTGCGCATCGGACAGCTGATGCTGACTCCGGTCGGTGGGACGCTGAAACCTCCGCCAAACCCCATTTCGGGACGTCCCGCGTCGGGTAGAACGTCCCTGTGAGTGTCCGTGGCAACGTCCCGAACCTCGGGGGAGACTGTCGATGCGAAACGAGCGGTTACGAGCCGCCATGGACGCGGCCGGCTTCACCCACGGCAGCCTCGCCGCCGATGTCGACGTGGACCCGAAGTCAGTGGAGCGCTGGGTCAACCTCGGTCGCGTACCGCGCCGCAGGACCGCCGTAAGGGCGGCCGAGACGTTAGGGGAGGACGTGCACGCACTGTGGCCCGCGCTGGGCCAAGCGCGCCCCGCCCGCGCCGTTAGCCCCGAACTGGTCGCCCTGCATGACCAGCGCGCCGACCTTCCCGTCTCCGCGTTCATCGACCTGTTCACTCAGGCCCGCAAGCACATTGACGTCCTCGTCTATGCCGCCGTCCACCTGCACGAGGCGTATCCCAAGCTCAACGAACTACTGAGTGAGCGTGCGGCGGCCGGCTGCACGGTGCGGATCGCTCTCGGCGACGCGGACAGCGACATTGTGCGCCAGCGCGGCGAGGAGGAGCGGTTCGGGCACGGCATCGAATCCCGCTGCCGCCTAGCCCTCATGCACTACCGCCCCCTCGTCGGTATCCCCGGCATCGAGGTGCGCACCCATGGCACGACCTTGTACAACTCGCTGTACCGGACGGATGACCAGCTGCTGGTCAATGCCCACGTCTGGGGCGTGAACGCCTACGCCGCCCCGGTCTGGCATCTGCGCCGCCACAGCGACAGCGGCATGTTCGCCACCTACACCGCATCCTTCGACGCGATCTGGTCCACCGCCACCTCCGTCCAGGAAGGCCGAACCGACATGGCCCGCCGCACCGAGTACTACGACGACCCGCATGCCCCGAAGCCGAACAGCCTCGTCGTCGCCGCCTCCGCTGTCGTCACCGACGAAGCAGGCCGCATCCTGGTGCAGCGACGCCGCGACAACGACCTGTGGGCTATGCCCGGCGGCGGCATGGAGATGGAGGATTCACTGCCGGGCACGGCGGTGCGGGAGGTCAAGGAGGAGACCGGCTTCGATATCGAGATCACCGGCCTCGTCGGCACCTACACCGACCCGAAGCACGTCATCGCCTACAGCGACGGCGAGGTGCGCCGGCAGTTCAACGTCTGCTTCAGCGCCCGGATCACCGGCGGCGAGCTCGCCATCTCGGACGAGTCGACTGAGCTGCGATTCATCGCTCCCGAAGAGATCGAAGAGCTGCCGATGCACCACACCCAGCGTCTCCGCATCGGTCACTACCTGGAGCAGCGCGGCCAGCCCTACTTGGGTTGACCGAGCGCATGCTGAGTGGGCAGACGGGGTGCCCGAGGAGCAGCTGGAACGCGCCCGGAAGGCGGTCGAGGGATTCCATAATTATCGGTGCTCCCGCCGCCCGCCGGCAGAAACTTCTCTCCCGAGAGCGAGCGGGGCGACGATGCAACATGCCGGTCTCCCGGTGGGTCGTCACACCTCCATGATCATCCGTACTCCCCGTGGGAGCACGGGGTGTATCTCATCGCGCCAAGCAGTGCCGTTCTGTGTGTATTCGCGCTGGAATCAACAGGTTCATTGGCGGGTTCGATTCCCGCCATCTCCGCGCCTCGTGCCCGCACTTCACCAGCCCCGACCCGGATTTCCGGGCCGGAGCTGTCGTGTGCACGGGGTCAGCACGGGGGCATGGGCCTCCCGGGAGGCGGACGGTAGGGTCTCGCCATGGGGAACGACGCAGCGGGGTGGGACTCCGACAAGCGGCCGGGCAGTTGGCACACGTACCGCACCAAGGTCATAGCGGGAGCGGTCGCCGTGACCGTCCTCGCCGTGGGCGCGGTGCTGCTGCTGCGCGGCGGTGACGAGGACGACGGTTCCGACGAGGCGGTCGCGCAGGCGCGGAGCTTCCTCGACGCCTGGGCCGCGGGCGACCCGGCGCGGGCCGCCGCCCGTACCGACGACCCGGAGGCCGCCAGGTCGCTGCTGGAGTCAGTGACCGAGAACATGCATCCCGAGGCCGTGGCGTTCACCGTCGGTGACGACCCCGCCGAGGCGGAGGGCGGGGACCTGCCCGACGGGGCGCTCACCGTCCCGTTCACCGCCGCCTTCACGCTGGAGGGCGTGGGGGAGTGGTCGTACGAGTCCGCCGCCGTGGTCGTGCCGGGCGGCAACGGGGACGGGGACGGGGACGGCTGGACCGTCGCCTGGGAGTCGGCGCTCGTCCACCCCCGGCTCGAAGAGGGCCAGACGCTCGTCCTGTCCGTGGACTCCCCGGAACGGGCGCCGATACTCGCGGCGGACGGCAGCCAGCTCGCCGGACCCGCCACCGTCTGGGAGATCAGCGTCTGGCCCGCGCGGCTCAGCGACCCGGACGCCGCCTGGGAGGCGCTCGACGCGCTGGACGCCGGCATCGACACGGACGCGCTCGCCGACCGCGTCGCCGAGGCCGAGCCCGACCAGGCCGTCCCCGTGATCACGCTGCGGGATGCGCCGTTCCGCGAGGCCGAGGACGCGCTGCGGGCCGTCGAGGGGCTCCAGTTCACCGAGGGCACCAGGCCGCTCGCGCTGGCGGCCAGGCCGCTGGTCGGCGGGCTCGACCCGGAGAGCGGCGCCGGGTCCTCGGGCCTCCAGGAGCGGTACGACGAGCAGCTCGCCGGCACGCCGTCGGCCGCCGTCGTCATCGCCGACCGCGAGTCGGGCGACGCCGTGGACACGCTCTACACACAGGAGGGCGGCGAGGCCGGGGCGCCCGTGCGCACCACCATCGACCCGGCCGTGCAGCGCGCCGCCGAGGAGGCGCTGGCGGATGTGGACCGCGAGGGCTCGCTCGTGGCGCTGCGGCCGTCCACCGGCGAGGTGCTGGCGGCGGCCGACTGGCCGGAGGACGGCTTCAACCGCTCGTTCACGGGGCAGCTGGCGCCCGGCTCGACGTTCAAGGTGATCACGGCGGCGGCGCTGCTCGAAGGCGGCGCGGGGCCGGACGAGGTGCTCGGCTGCCCGCAGACGGTGACCGTGGACGGCCAGCCGTTCGAGAACCAGGGCCGCTTCGAGCTGGGCCCCGGCACGACGCTGCACGACGCGTTCACCGCCTCGTGCAACACCGCGTTCATCGGCAACCGCGACCGGATCGCGCCCGAGGCCCTCGTCGCCGCGGCCGAGGCGTTCGGGTTCGGCGGGGAGTGGAACGTCGGCGCCGCCAGCTTCGACGGCGGCGTGCCCGTGCCGGACAGCGACAACGCGCTCGCGGCCGCGCTGATCGGCCAGGGGCAGGTGCAGGCGAGCCCGCTCGGCATGGCGGCGGTCGCGGCGACGGTGGCGGACGGCACGTTCCGGCAGCCGGTGCTCGTGCCCGACGCGGCGGAGGAGCGGTACGAGGCGCCGTCGCGGCTGTCCGAGGGGACGGCCGAGACGCTGCGGGCCCTGATGCGGGACACCGTGACCGAGGGCAGCGCCTCGGCGCTCGCCGGCGTGGCGGGGGCGCCGGGGGCGAAGACGGGGACGGCGGAGTTCGACGCGGACGGGGACGGCGAGACGTCCACCAACGCGTGGATGATCGGCTTCCTCGGCGAGGGCGACCTCGCGTTCGCCGTGGTGCTGGAGAACGGCGGCTCGGGCGGCTCGGACGCGGGGCCGGTGGCGGCGGCCTTCTTGAACGCGCTGTGAGGGGCCTCGACGCCTTGTGAGGGGCCCGGCCGCCGCTGTCAGGCCAGCCAGCCGCGCAGCGCGGCCAGGACCCCCGCCTGGAAGCGGTTGGAGGCGTCCAGGCGCGCCATCAGCTGCGCCACCGTGCGGCTCACCGACCGCTGCGAGAGGCCGAGGCTCCGCGCGATCTCGTCGTTCGTCCGCCCGCCCGCCATCAGCAGCAGCACCTCGCGCTCGGTGCCCGCCGGTTCGGGGCCGCCCGCCTCCTCCGACTCGCCGAAGTCCGTCCCGTCCGCCCAGCACAGCTCGAACAGCTGGCACAGGAACCGCAGCACCGCCGGGTCCCGCACGATCGCGACCCCCGCCTGCGGGCGCGGCGGGTCGAGCGGCAGCACGGCGCACTCGCCGTCGTAGATCTGCATGCGGGCCGGGAGCGTGCTGCTCGTGCGGACCTGGGTGCCCGCCAGCGTCAGCCGCCGCATGTACAGGAACGTGGCACGGTGGCGCCGCGCGGTGTGCTGGAACAGTGCGCGGACCTCCACACGCCGCGACCGCAGCGCGAGGTCCAGCGGCAGGGCCGCCTTGATCGCCGCCTCGCTCTGGCCGCCGCCCGGCACCAGCACGTCGAGGCAGCGCACGCAGTTGCGCACCAGGTCGTCGATGACGGCGCGGATGTTGTCGATGCCCTCGACGATCTCGATGCTGCTGCGCGCCGACCGCATGCCGCGCGCCTCCAGGTAGTCCCCCGACAGGGCGAGGAGTTGCTCCCTGGTGGCGGCCATCGCGATGCGCTGCTGGAGGATCTCCTGCTCGGCGGGGGCGAGCAGGTTCTCGGCCGCGCTCTCGGGGTTGATCGCCACCCAGCCGCCGCCCGGGGAACGCTGGAGCAGGCCGAGTTCGAGCAGCCTGCCCTCCGCGCGGGCGGCCTCCTCGGGGCTGAGCCCGGCGCGGGCGGCCAACTGCCCCAGGCCGTCCGTCGGATGGGTGACCCGCAGCTGGTAGACGCGGACGGTCAGGGCGTCGAGATCCTGTTCCCCGTGCATCGCAGACCTCTCAGGACAGCCAGCCGCTCTGGGCGGCGCGGACACCGGCCTGGAAACGGCTGTCGGCCTCCAGGCGTTCCATCAGGCGCGCCACGATCCGGCTGACCGAGCGCGGCGACATGCCCAGTTGGTGGGCTATCGCCTCGTCCTTCTTCCCCGCCGCCATCAGCAGCAGCACCTCGCGCTCGACACCGGTCGGCTCGGGGCCCGCCTTCTGCTCGTCCTCGGCGAAGTCCAGGGCGCGGTCCCAGTAGTGCTCGAAGAGCTGCTTGAGGAACTTCAGGACGGCCGGGTCGCGCACCAGGGCGCCGCCCGCGGCGGTGTCCAGCGGGTCGAGCGGCAGCACGGCGCACTCGTCGTAGATCAGCATGCGGGTCGGCAGCACGCTGGTGGAACGGATCTGGCCGCCCGCCTCCGCGAGCGTCGCGGCGTAGACGGCCGTCGCGCGGTGCGTCCTCGCGGCGTGCTGGAACAGTGAGCGCACGCGGATGCCGCGCGAGAGGAGTTCGAGGTCCACCGCGACCGCCGCGCGCAGCGACGCGTCGCTCTGCGCGCCGCCGGGCACCAGCGCGTCGAGGGACTTGGCGCAGGTGCGGCCCAAGTCGTCGATGACGGCGCGGATGTTGTCGATGCCCTCGACGATCTCGATACTGCTCTTGGCCGACCGGAGGCTGCGTGCCTCCAGGTAGTCCCCCGACAGGGCGTGCAGGCGGGCGCGCGTGGCCGCCATGGCGATGCGGCGTTCGAGGATGTCCTGCTCCATGGGCGCGAGCAGGGCGTCGGCGGCGCTCTCCGGGCTGATGGCGACCCGGCCGCCGCTGGGGGAGGGGCGCAGCAACCCCAGCTCGGCGAGCTGGGATTCGGCGGTGGCGACCCGTTCCGCGGAAAGTCCCGCGCGGACCGCGATTCGTTCGACCGGGTCCGTGGGATGGATCACGCGAAGTCGGTAGACTCGGGCCGCCGCTGCGTCTATTTTGCCGCTTTCGCTCACGCTCTTCTTCCTCGAACGACGTCGGCCGGCCCCTTGGCGTCAACTTGACAGGCGAGATGATGCCACAGCGACCCTATCGACTTCGCTGTGAAAGCTCGTGAGAGTGATTGCGCCAGCATGCCACTCATGTTCGCCGATGTGGACACGGAAGAGGGATACCGTGAAGAAGTTTGCTCTCAGCCTCGCCGCCGCCTTCCTGGTCGTGGCTGCGTCCTCCGGGCTCGCCTCGGCGGACGAGGCGGCCGGGTCCGCCACGGGCGAGACGGTCACCCCGGCCGGCAGCGTCTGGGACTGACGCCCCCGTTCCCGCCGTACGCAGGACGGACCGACGACGGACACAGGACGGACGAAGGACGGAGGAGGCGGCTCGATGACGCCCCAGGCACCCCTGGCGGTCCTGCTGAGTCCGCGCCGCACGGTCGTCGAGGCCGCGCGCCGGGCCGGCGCCCGTACCCTCGTCCTCGCGCCCGACCTGTCGTCACCGGCCGTCAGGGAGGCCGTCGCGGTGGCCGACTCGGCGCTCACCGTCGAGTGGCGCGACCATCCGCGGCTGATGATGGCCATCGGCCATCTCGCCCACCTCCCCGTCACGGCCTCGGTCTTCGGCTTCACGGAGACCAGCGCCCTCGCCGCCGCACGGGCCAACGAGGCCCTGAGGCTGCCGGGCAACTCCCATGCCGCCGTCGCGTATCTGACGGACAAGGCCGCGCTGCGGGCCAGGGCCGACCAGCTCACCGGTGCCCCCGTCCGGTTCGAGCGGTGCGACCGTGCCGCCCATGTGGTCTCCACCGCGGAACGCGTCGGCTTCCCGTGCGTGGCCAAGCCACGCACCGGTTCCGGCGGCCAGGACGTCCATCTGCTGCGTGACGTGGCGGACGCGGCGTTCCTGGCCGCCGAACTGACTCCCGAACCGGCCCTGATCGTCGAGGAGTTCCTCGACGGACCCGAGTACGGCGTGCAGGCGCACTCGGAGGCCGGGGTGCACACCGTCCTGGCGGTCACCAGGAAGCACCCGCCGGGCACCGGCGCCGACGCGGGCGGCCACGACCTCCCGGCCGCGCTCGGCCCTGAGCTCCTGGCGCGGATCCACGGCCTCGTCCAGGGCACCCTTGCCGCGGCCGGGCAGCGCAGCGGCCCCTCGCACACGGAGGTCGTCGTCACCCCGGGCGGGCCGCGGCTCATCGAGTCGCACGCCCACCCCGGGGACGAGAGGGTCGCCGAACTGCTGGCCGCGACGGGGACGGACGTCCACGCCCTCGCCGTCGCGTCGGCGCTCGGGCTGCCGAGGCCCGCGGGCGGTCCCGCCGCCGCCGGACGCTGGGCGGGCGTGCGGTACCTGCGGCTGCCGCCCGGACTGCTCACCGCGGTGGACGGCGTCGAGGAGGCGCGGGCGCTGCCCGGTGTGACCGGCGTGGAGATCAGCGTCCCCGTCGGCAGCCATGTTCCGGAGACCACCAGCCGGGTCGCCGGACATGGCCGTGTCACCGTCGTCGCGGAGGGGCCGCACGAGCGGGACGCGCTGCTCCGCAAGGCGCTCGACACCCTGTGCCCGATCGTGGTGCCGGAGCCCCTGTGCGGCACCGGCGCCCTCGCGGCGGCCGACCCCGGCAGGAGGGGGCCGGCCGGCCCGGTGCGTCCGGTGAAGGAGGAGGAGCACTCTGCCGCCTGACCTGTTCCCCGCGCTGGTCCTCCCCAGGACCCCGGCCCCACGGACAGATCTGCTCCTCCCCCTCCCCGGCGCACCGGCGGGACCGCTCGCCGCCGCTGGCTACCACGTCCTGGAGCGCCGGGACGCGGCCGGCGCCGTCGAACAGCGCGGCATCCTCGGGTCCCTCAGTCTCCACGGCGTCGAGACCGGCCACATCCTGCGGCACCAGCGGGCCGGCGAGCCCGGGACCGCCCTCCACACCAGGCTGCTGCGGGAGCGCGGCGGCATCGACGAGCCGCTGCTGCTCGCGGCGCCCGACCTCGGCTCGTTCGAGGACTGCGTCGAGCGGACGGTGAAGGGCGCGCCGGTGCAGGAGCTGGAGACCCCGGAGGGCGGCGTCCAGCGGCTGTGGGTGTGCGACGCGTCGTGGACCGACGAGCCGCCCGCGCTGCCGCCGGTGCTGCTCGCGGACGGGCACCACCGGCTGGAGGCCGCGCGGCGCCTGCGCCGTACGCAGCCCGGGGCCGTGTCGGACAGGCTGCCCGCGCTGGTGGTGGACCACCGGCGGTTCCCGTTGACCCTGGCGGCGACGCACCGGATCGTGCCGGGGCTCGACGCGCTGCGCGCCGTACGGGCCGCGGAGCGCGTCGCCCTGGTCGCGGAGCGGCCCGCGCGCCCCCGGCGCGCGCCCCGGGCGGGAACGTTTCTCCTCACCGGTGGCGACCGCGTCTGGGAGCTGTCGGAGATCTCGCCCGCGGCCCTCGCCGGGCGGCTGCGCTCCCTGCCGCCCGAGTGGGTCGAACTGCCCGCCGCCATCAGCGACCACGTCGTCCTCCCCGCGCTGTGCGAGGACCAGGGGATCGAGCCGCGGCTGCGCTACACCGCCGGGCCCCCGGGCCCCGACGAGGTCGGCCTCGTCCTCCCGCCGCCGACGTGGGATCAGATCTGGGCGGGCGCGGCGAGCGGCGCCGGGATGCCGCCGAAGAGCACGAGCCTCGGCCCCCTGCCGATCGCCACCGGCTGGACGCGCTGACCGCCCCGGCGCTCACCGCCGGGCGCTCACCCCCCGGCGCTCACCGCCGGGCCGCGCGCCGCGTGAGCACAGGGTTGCGCGGCCGTCACCTCGCACCACGGCACCGAAACGCGCCGTCCCTACGGTCGTGGCGACGGAGCCGACGACCCGTGGGAGGCCCCCCATGCCCGCCGACCTGCACGCCCCCGCCCGCCGCCGCGGCGGCCGGTGGATCGAGGAGTGGGACCCCGAGGACGCGCGCTTCTGGCGCACCACGGGGGAGCGCGTCGCGCGCCGCAACCTGGCACTGTCCGTCCTGTCGGAGCACATCGGCTTCTCCATCTGGTCGCTGTGGTCCGTGCTGGTGCTGTTCATGGGGCCCGGGTACGGGGTGGACGCGGCCGGGAAGTTCTTCCTCGTCTCGGTCGCGACGCTGGTCGGCGCGTGCGTCCGCGTGCCGTACACGTTCGCCGTCGCGCGCTTCGGCGGGCGCAACTGGACGGTGTTCTCGGCCGCGTTGCTCCTGGCCCCGACGGCCGCGGCCTGGGCGGTGATGGAACCGGGCACGAGCTACGGCACGTTCCTCCTCGTCGCCGTCCTCACCGGTGTCGGCGGCGGGAACTTCGCCTCGTCCATGACCAACATCAACGCCTTCTTCCCCCTGCGCCGCAAGGGCTGGGCCCTCGGCCTGAACGCGGGCGGCGGCAACATCGGCGTGCCCGTCGTCCAGCTCGCCGGGCTCCTCGTGATCGCCACGGCGGGGGACGGCAGCCCCCGGGTGCTGCTGGCCGCGTACGCGCCGCTGATCGTGCTCGCCGCCGTCCTCGCGTGGCGGTTCATGGACAACCTGGCGCCGGTCGCCGCCGACACCGGGGCCGCCGCCGAGTCGGTGCGCGACCGGCACACGTGGATCATGGCGTTCCTCTACACCGGCACGTTCGGCTCGTTCATCGGCTACGGCTTCGCGTTCGGCCTCGTGCTCCAGAACCAGTTCGACCGCACGCCGCTCCAGGCCGCGGCGGTGACGTTCATCGGGCCGCTGCTCGGCTCGCTCGTCCGGCCGCTCGGCGGGCACTGGGCCGACCGGCACGGCGGGGCGCGCATCACGCTGTGGACGTTCGGCGGGATGGCGGCGGCGACGCTCGTCGTCGTCGCGGCGTCGCGCAGCGGGTCGCTGCCGGTCTTCCTCACCGGCTTCATCGCGCTGTTCGTCCTCAGCGGCCTGGGCAACGGTTCGACATACAAGATGATCCCGGGCATCTACCATGCCCGTGCGCTCGCCGAGGGGTACGCGGGGGAGGAGGCCGCCGCGCGCGGGCGGCGGCTGTCGGGGGCGGCCATCGGCCTGATCGGCGCGGTCGGCGCGCTGGGCGGGCTCGGCGTCAACCTCGCGTTCCGTCAGTCGTTCCTCAGCACGGGCAGCGGTACGGGCGCCTTCGCCGCGTTCCTCGGCTTCTACGCCGTCTGCTCCCTCGTCACCTGGGCCGTATACCTCCGGCCCCGCACGCCCGTTCCCGCCGCCCCGCGCCAGGCCGCGTACGCCCGCGTGTGAGGCGCCGCGCGTAACTCCCGGGAAACGCCGCTGATCCCGCCGCGTCATGCCCGGTTGACAGGCTCGGCCGTCCCGTACCCGGAACACCCACGCCGGAGCGCCCCCTCGATGCACCAGCAGCCCACCGCCGACACCGGCACCGGCACCGACCCCGGCCCGAGGCCCCTGGACGGCTTCACCGTCGGCGTCACCGCCGCGCGCCGCGCCGAGGAGCTGGCGACCCTGCTCCACCGGCGCGGCGCCGGGGTCCAGCACGGGCCCGCCCTGCGCATCGTGCCGCTCCCCGACGACGACCACCTCCTCGCCGCCACCCGCGACCTGGTCGCCCACGCGCCCGACACCGTCGTGGCCACCACCGCCATCGGCTTCCGCGGCTGGGTGGAGGCCGCCGACGGCTGGGGCGTCGGGGACGCCCTGCTCGGCACCCTCGCCGGGGCCGAGCTGCTGGCGCGCGGGCCCAAGGTGCGCGGCGCCATCCGCGCGGCCGGGCTCACCGAGAAGTGGTCGCCCGCCTCCGAGTCCATGGCGGAGGTGCTGCAACGCCTCCTCGACGAGGGCGTACGCGGCCGCCGCATCGCCCTCCAGCTGCACGGCGAGCCGCTGCCCGGCTTCATCGAGTCGCTGCGCGCGGCGGGCGCGGAGGTCGTCGCCGTGCCCGTGTACCGCTGGATGCCCCCGGCGGACATCGCGCCGCTCGACAGGCTGATCGACGCGACCCTCGCCCGTACGCTCGACGCCCTCACCTTCACCAGCGCCCCCGCCGCCGCGTCCGTCCTGCGCCGCGCCGAGCAACGGGGCGTGCGCGACGGTCTCGTGGACGCCCTGCGCCGGGACGTGCTGCCCGCCTGCGTGGGCCCCGTCACGGCCCTGCCGCTCCAGGCCCACGACATCCCCACCTGCCAGCCGGAACGCTTCCGCCTCGGCCCCCTCGTCCAGCTGCTCTGCCGCGAACTGCCCGCCCGTGCCCGTTCGCTGCCCGTCGCCGGACACACCGTCCAGATCCGTGGCCACGCCGTCGTGCTCGACGGCGCGCTGCGCCCCGTTCCCCCCGCCGGGATCGCCCTGCTGCGCGCCCTGGCGCGCCGCCCCGGCTGGGTCGTCTCCCGCGCCGACCTGCTGCGCGCGCTGCCCGGCGCGGGCCGCGACGAGCACGCCGTCGAGACCGCCATGGCCCGCCTGCGCACCGCGCTCGGCGCGCCCACGCTGATCCAGACCGTCGTCAAACGCGGCTACCGCCTCGCCCTCGACCCCACGCCCGACGCCGGGAAGTACGGCCACTGACCGCCCGTGGTCTACCGTGGAGCGCTGCGCGGCGACAGGCGAAGGGGACGGACGTGCGCGAACGCGAGATCGGTGACGAGCAGCGGCACCTCGACGCCGTCTACCAGCGGCTTGCCGAGAAGATCGCCGAGGCCGAGTACCTGATGGACGACGCCGCCCGCCGCGTCCACGTCGGCACGCCGGGCGCGCTCGCCGAGCGCGACGCGCAGGTCTTCCAGGCGGGCCGCCACCTGGCGCGGCTGAACAGCGAGTTCGAGGACTTCCTCTTCGGCCGCGTCGACCTGCTGGCGGGCAAGGACGGCGAGCGCGGCACGGACGGCGCGTCCACCTCCGTCGAGCCGGCCGAGGACGCGGTCCGCGTCCTCCCCGACGGCCAGGCGGTCGCCGAGATCGCCGAGACGCTGCACATCGGCCGCATCGGCGTGCTGGCCGGTGACTACACGCCGCTGGTCATCGACTGGCGCGCGCCCGCCGCCGCCCCGTTCTACCGGGCCACGCCCGTGTCACCCGGACGGGTCGTGCGCCGCCGCGTCATCCGCAGCCGTGGCCGCCGGGTCCTGGGCGTCGAGGACGACCTGCTGCGCCCCCGGCTGCGCGCGCTGCTGGACGGGGAGGAACTGGCGGTCGTCGGGGACGGCGCGCTGATGGCGGCGCTGGGACGGGCGCGGGGCGCCCGCATGCACGACATCGTCGCGTCCATCCAGGCCGAGCAGGACGAGGTGATCCGCGCGCCCGCCGTGTCCGTCACCGAGGTCACGGGCGGCCCCGGCACGGGCAAGACCGCCGTCGCGCTGCACCGCGCCGCGTACCTCCTCTACCAGGACCGCAGGCGGTACGCGGGCGGCATCCTCGTCGTCAGTCCCACGCCGCTGCTCGTCTCGTACACCGAGGGCGTGCTGCCCGCGCTGGGCGAGGAGGGGCAGGTCGCGATCCGCGCGCTGGGCGCGCTGGTGGACGGCTTCGAGGCGGACGCGTACGACGAGCAGGCCGTCTCGCGGGTCAAGGGCGCGGCGGTGATGGTGAAGGTCCTGGCGCGCGCCGCCCGGGGGGCGCTCGACGCGGCGGGGACGCCGGAGCGGCTGCGCGTGGTCGCGTTCGGCCGCCGGGTGGAGCTTGGGCCCGAGGAGCTGGCACACGTACGGCAGCAGGTCCTCGGCGCCACCACGCCCGTCAACCTGCTGCGGCCCCGTGCCCGCCGCCTGCTGCTCGACGCGCTGTGGCGCGCGTCGGGCGCGGCCGAGCGGTACCCGGACGGCGAACTGGCCGCCGAGGCGCGCGACGCGTTCACCGACGACATCGGCGACGGGGACGACTTCACGGACTTCCTCGACGCGTGGTGGCCCGAGCTGACGCCGCTCGGCGTGCTGCGGGCCATGGCCGACGAGCAGCGCCTCGCCCGCTGGGGCCGCCGCCTGCTGCGACCGCGCGAGGTCCGCAGGGTCGCGCGGTCGCTGCGCCGGATCACGCCGGAGGGCGCGGGCCTGTCGGTGCACGACGTGGCGCTCCTGGACGAGCTGCGCACCCTGCTGGGCGCCCCCGCGCGCCCCGCCGCGCCGAGCGAGGCCGAGGCACTCGAAGAACTGACCGGCGTCGCCGAACTGTCCACCTACGCCGACCGGCTGACCGCGCGCCGCGACCGGGCCGACCGTGAGCGGGAGGAGCGCACCGAGTACGCCCACGTGATGGTGGACGAGGCGCAGGACCTCACGCCGATGCAGTGGCGCATGGTCGGACGGCGCGGACGGCGCGCGACGTGGACGGTGGTGGGCGACCCGGCGCAGAGTTCCTGGCCCGCGCCGGAGGAGGCGGCGGCCGAACGCGACCTGGCGCTGGGCACGCGCCCCAGGCGCCGGTTCCGCCTCACCGTCAACTACCGCAACCCGGCGGAGATCGCCCGCGTCGCGGACGGCGTGCTGGCCCGTGCGATGCCGGGCACCGAACCGCCGGTGGCCGTACGCTCCACCGGCGTCGAGCCGCGCTTCGCCGTCGCCGGCGCCGACCTCGGCGCCGCCGTGCGCGCGGAGGCGGAACGGCTGCTGGCCGACGTGCCCGGCACGGTCGGCGTCGTCGTCGCGATGGACCGCCGCGCCGAGGCCCGCGGCTGGGTGGCCGGACTGGACGCGGGTGACCGCCTGCTGGTCCTCGGCAGCCTGGAGGCGAAGGGCCTGGAGTACGACGCGACACTTGTCGTCGCCCCCTCGGGCATCGCGGCCGAATCCCCGGCGGGCCTGCGCGTCCTCTACGTGGCACTGACACGTGCGACACAACGCCTGACGGTCCTCTCGACCCCGGCCGACACCCCGGACCCGGCGACGGGCATCCCCGAACTGCTGACCCCGGCCTGACCGTTCACCCCCCACGCCAGAGGGGAATACACACCCACCAGGTAGTCGCCGATCTGCCGGCGCATGCTCGGGTGGATGTCGTACCGGTCGAGGCCGGCGGGCCGGACGTACCGCACGCCGTCGGCCTCGTCGTTGGCCGTGGGCTCGCCGCTCACGGGGCGGCGGGGTCGTGGTGGTACTCGGTCCTGCCCATGGCCTGCCGGTCCACAGTCGCTCGGATACCGCACCACCCGCCGTCACCGTGATCCGGACGCGGGACGGCGGATTCGCGGCAACGCCTCATCCGCCGGAGCGGACGGCGTGGCGTGCGCCCGCCGGTATCCGGTACATCTCGTCCGCCGCGACGGTGACTTCGGTGCCCTCCACCAGCAGTTCAAGCCGCCCGTCGAGCACGAGCAGCACCTCGTCGGCCCCGTGCGCCTCCTCCTGGACCGGCGTGCCGTCCATGCGCAGGACCTTCACACAGGCCGTTCCCACCCGCCCGAGGGAACGGGAACTCCAGGCGGTCGGCAACGCGGCCGCCGTCCTCGCGACATCGTTCGCACCCATCGCGTACCTCCCGGCAGCGGATGCTGGGAAGCTGTCCGAGCGGGGGCGGCCGTTGGGAGACCGGTTGGCAGAACCTTCCGCCGACGGCTCCGTCCGGACCGGGCGACGGGCCCGGCCCGGACGCGGGCGGGTCAGGGGCGGACGGCCACGGCCTCCACCTCGAACAGCACGTCGGGCGCGGCCAGGCTCGCCACGCCGATCAGCGTCTGCGCCGGCGGCCGGGCGCCCCACGCCTGCGCCACGGCCCCGGCGATCGGCCCGAGCTTGCTGACGTCGTGGTCCACCACGTACGTCCGCAGTTGCACGACATGGCTCAGGCCGAGCCCGTGTGCGGCGAGGGCGACGCCGATGTTGTGGAACGTCCGCTCGACCTGCTCCGCGAAGCCGGCCGAGACCACCGCGCCGTCCGGACCCGACCCGTACTGGCCCGCGACGAGCACCAGTTCCCTCCCCGCCGGGACGACGGCGGTGTGGCTGTAGCCGAACGGGACCGGGTCGTGCAGACCCTCCGGGTTGACGAGGGCGTGTGTCATGGGAAGCACCTTTCCTGGGCGACGGAACCTCCGTCGTCGCAGGTCAGCCTCCCAGCGCATACGTGACACCCTCTGTCGTGTATCGCCGGTAGGTTCTCCCCATGCGCGCCGACCGGTTGGTAACGCTGGTGCTTCTGCTGCGGCAGCACGGGCGGCTGTCCGCCGCCACGCTGGCCCGCGAGCTGGAGGTGTCCACCCGCACGGTGCTGCGCGACATCGACGCGCTCTCCGCCGCCGGTATCCCCGTCTACGCCGAACGCGGCCGGCACGGCGGCTTCGCGCTGCTGCCCGGCTTCAGGACCGAGCTGACCGGGCTCAACCACGACGAGGCGCTCGCCCTCCTCGTCGCCGGGTCGCGGCGCGGCGCGCAGGTGTTCGGCCTCGGCTCGGCGCTCGCCTCGGCGATGCTCAAGGTGGTCGACGCGCTCCCGGAGAGCCACCGGGACACGGCGGCCGGGGTCGCCGAGCGGTTCCTGATCGATCCGGGGACCGACCTCCTCGCGCGCCGCACGGCCGCCGAGGACGTGCCGGACGCGATCGTGGGCGAGGTCAGGAGCGCGGTCCTCGCCGGGCACAGGCTGCGCATCCACTACGCGGCCCTCGACCAGCCCCCGCGCTGGCGCACCGTGGACCCGATCGGCCTGGTGACCGTCCGCGAGCAGGGCTACCTGCTGGCCACACGGTCCCGCGAGGACCGCACGTACCAGCTGGCCCGCGTCCTGGCCGCCGAGGAACTCGCCGAGCCCGCCCGGCGCCCCGCCCGCGTCGACCTGGACCGGCTCTGGCGGGAGCGCAGCACGCGCTTCCGCACCGGCGGCGACCAGGTCACCGTACTGCTCCGCGTGGACCCGGCGCGGCTGAAGGACCTGACGGACACCGCACTGACCGTCCGCGCCGAGGCGACGGAGCCGGACGGCCGGCTGCGTCTCGAAGCAACCTTCCAGGACGCACGCCACGCCGAATGGGCGGTATGGCAGCTCGCCACCCACGCAGAAGCCCTGGCCCCCCAATGGCTACGCGCATCCCTCCACACCCGCGCCACCACCCTCGCCGACCGCTACGGGACGTCTCCGTGAGGACAACTCCACTGCGACGCTTTCTCGAAGCCGACTTCGACAGAAAGCGTCGCACTGGAGTCGTCGAACAGCGAGGGCGGCGGAGCGCGCCGGTCGAGCCGGGAGACATGGCCAGGGACCGTGGGATGCTCTGTTCGGCCCCCCGGCCCTCTACGGGTGCTGATCGGGAGAACTTGCAACTGGCGAGTCAGGTCCCCGGCTCATGCAATATCGCGCATAGTCGCGTTCGTACATGGACGTTCCTGCATGTCCCCCCGTACTGTTCGGAGCAGTCGGGTTCAACAGAACCAGATCGACGGTCGTGCTCATGCATTACGCCGAGGACGGAACGCAGCAGAGCCGCGAACTGTACGACAGTGATCCTGCACCGTTCCTCACGTATCAGCGCATCGCGGTCACTGAATCGGTGCCGTTCAGGGAGTACGTCGACAGTGGCCATCGAGCCTGACCAACTCGACCAGTCAGGCCGTGAACTGGCGGCCATGCTCAAGCGGCTACGCCGACAGGCCGGGCTCTCAGGGGCCCGGCTTGCCGCGCGTTGCCACATGTCCCAGTCGAAGATCAGCAGGATCGAAGGCAACAAGTCCCGCCCTTCCCTGCTCGACGTGGAACAGATCCTCCGTGCGCTCGACGCCACACCGGCGATCGCGGCAGAGGCGATGGCCCTTGCACGGATCGCTCAGACCGAGTGGCAGGATGGCAGGGCACTGCGCCGCAAAGGACTGGACAAGAAGCAGCTGCAATTGGCTGGACTTGAAGCGTCATCGAGTGTGTTCCGCTACTTTCTGCTGTCCATGATCACGGGATTGCTCGCGACACCCGCTTACGTACGGGCGAGCCTCGGCGACGCCCCCGCGGATCAACAGGCGAAGGCCGCAGCCTTGAAGCTGGAGCGGCAGAGGGTTCTCTTCGACCGCTCGAAACACTTCACCTTCTTGTTGACCGAGATGGCCGTTCGCTATCCCTTGGTACCCCGAGGAGAGCTCGCCGTACAGATCGACCATCTCGTTTCGCTGAGTCGGCAGCCGAACATCCGTATCGGGGTCCTTCCCCTGGGCACCTGTCTAGGGCCCGGCGCGTTGAATACCTTCACCGTCTACGACGAGGCTGTCGCCACGGCTGAACTTGATCTCGGCGCCATAGTTTTTCGGGACAACCGCGACGTGCGGCACCTCATCGAAAGGTTCGCCAGATACGAGGAGTCGGCTCTGTTCGGCGGCGAAGCACGCGCGCGACTGGCGGATTGGGCGGCAGCCTGCCGCGGTGAATTTTAGTCGAGGACAGGCATAGAAGGTCATTTCCCCGGCGGATGGGGGATCGTCACTCACGAGCGGACGAAGTCTCACCAGCGCCAGGGAGTACCGGTGCCGGGGGAGCCGCGCACTTCAAGGAGGTACCGCACAGATGACCCAGACGCCCGCACCGTGGGGCACCCGACGGATGGGGCCGTACGCGGCCACCACTGCGGTGCAGCAGTGCACACCTGTGATCGACCCCAGGACGCAGATCGCCGTCATCGTGGACGAGCAGGGCCGCACGGTCGAGCTGGGTGCCCACGGCACCAGCACGAGCGGACTGACGCCCACCTCGACCAGCCCGGGTGACGGGTCCGGGCCGGGCGGCGCGACCGACGCGGACAGCACGGAATCGTACGACCAGGACCAGAGCGCCGGCTGATGAGCGACAGCAGGCCGGTGCTGGTGCTGACCAACCCGTACGACGTGACGGCGGATCTCGTGCTGCGGCTTCTCGCCGAACGCGAGGTCCCCGTGGTCCGTCTCGATCCCGGCGCCGACCTGCACACGGATGCCTCGCTCACTGCCACGTACGGAGCGGGCGGCCAATGGGGGACTCTGCGCACGCCACACCGGGAACTCGATACCAGCCGCGTCCGGTCCGTCTGGGTGCGCAGACCGTCGCCGTACGAGGGACCGCGCGGACTGGGCGGCCAGGACCGCCGCTTCGCCGCCGAGCAGACGCTGTGGGGTGCGGGCGGTGTGCTCGCCTCCCTGCCCGGCGCGCACTACGTGAATCACCCCTGGCGCAACCGTGGCGCCGAGTTCAAGCCCGCGCAGCTTTCGGCCGCGCAACGCTGTGGGTTACGGGTGCCCGCCACGGTGATCACCAACGACCCGGGCGAGGCGCGAACGTTCGTCGCCCGGCAGCCGGGTGGAGTGGTCTACAAGCCCGTGAGGAACACTCCCTATCGCGTGGACGGCCGACCGCAGAGCGTCTGGGTCCGGGAGGTGCGCGGGGCCGGGATCACCGGAGCCGTATCCGTGTGCCCGCACATGTTCCAGATCAAGGTGGACAAGGTATTCGATGCCCGGGTGACCGCCGTGGGCGACCGGCTGTTCGGAGTGAGGATCGACAGCCCCGATCTCGACTGGCGCCGCCGCCAGGACGCGATGACGTGCACACCGATCGATGTTCCCGAGCCGATCGCGCATGCGGCACTGCGCTATCTCAGCGAACTTGACCTGCTCTTCGGCGCGTTCGACTTCGCCGTCACCGCCGCAGGCGACTGGTACTTCCTGGAATGCAATCCCAACGGCCAATGGGCGTGGCAGCCGGCGGAGACCACTGCGGACATTGCCCATGCCCTTGCCGACCAGTTGGAGAAAGGCCCCGACACATGACCACAGCGACTCGGCTCCGCGCCGCACTCGTGGACAGAATCATCGAGAACGGCGGCCTCACGGAGCCCGAGTGGATCGGTGCAGCGAGGGCGGTGCCCCGGGAGCTGTTCGCGCGGTCGTTCTTCCTGGCACTGCCCGGCACCGTCCCGACCCGCTACCGGCCTGTCCGGGAAGGCGAGCCCGGATGGCTGGAGGCGGTCTACTCCGACGGAACACTGATCACGCAACTCGACGGTCGGCTGAGGCCCGATGACGTGACGGGCGAGGTGACCGGCTCTCCGTCGTCCTCGTCCACCCTGCCGTCCCTGGTCCTGAGCATGTGGCAGCAACTCCGTGCCGAGGCCGGTCACCGGGTACTGGAGATCGGCACAGGAACCGGGTACTCGACCGCGCTCGGTGCGCACCGTTTCGGCGACAGCAGCCTGACGAGTATCGAGTACGACCCGGTGGTGGGCGGAGCTGCGGCCGCGGCGCTCAAGGAAGCCGGTTCGGCGCCCAGGCTGATCATCGGTGACGGACTGCGCGGCGACCCGGACGGCGGTCCGTACGACCGGCTGATCGCGACATGCTCGGTCCGGTACGTCCCGCTTCCGTGGCTGCACCAGGTACGGCCGGGCGGGAAGATCCTCGTCACGCTCTCCGGGTGGAGCTACGCTCACGCCCTGGCACTGCTGGATGTGACCGGCCCCGGCGAGGCCACGGGCCGGTTCCTGCCCGGCACCACCAGTTTCATGATCGCCCGGCCGCACGACCGCCCGCCCCGCCCGGCCCTGGCCCTGCTGCCCGGGGACGAGCGTCCGAGCCGGATCGACCCCGCGAAGCTGGACGACTGGACCGGCGGTTGGGTCGCACAACTCGCCGCCTCCTCGGCCGAACGCTTGGGCGCGGGGGCCGAACAGGTCCTCTGGGACGTGTCCACCGGCTCACAGGCCCGCACGGCACGTGCCCCCGGCGGCGGGTGGACCGTGGTCCAGCGCGGGCCCGTCCGCCTGTGGGACCGGGTCGAACGGGCCGTGCAACGCTGGCAGGCCGCCGGTGAACCCCACCAGGAGGCGTTCGGCCTCACGGTCTCGGCAGCAGGTCAGCGGGTCTGGCTCGGCAGCGAGGCCGGCCCCGGCTGGAACCTGCCGATCTGACCGGGGGAGGCGCAACACCGCCTACGACAACGGAAGTTACAGAAGGTGGTCGGCCTTGCGGGCTGTTTATTCCAAGACACGAATAGTCGGCGTTCCGTCATAGACACCTCTCCTCCACACGCTTAGCGTCGTCCCCGAGGGTCGGGAAGCGCCCGGCCGGGAGAGGGCAAACGGTGGCGGGCGGAGAGCGCCTTACCCGTCTCACGGGTACGGTCGGCGGACCGAACTGTGACGATGACGACTGCCCCAACGTGTACGCCACGGAACACGGCACGTTCGTGGTCCAGGGCGACGCTTACGGAGGCTTCACGGTGCCGGACGGCGAAGGACTCGTAGAGATTCCCGAGCATGTTCTCCGGGAGGCTGTGCGTGCTCTCGGATGGTGAGTGGCGGGAGGTGTTCGATGCCTTCCAGCATGATGCATGGCGCTTTGAGGCCCAACCGACGTACACCATGCCGCGCGAGACGGAGAACGTCGCCCGCTTTCTGCGGGGTGAAGACAAACCCGCTGACCACAACGCGAAGTGGCACACGCGTGTGCGGGCATACCGCGAAGCAGGCAAGAAAATCGGGCGCGTACGCATCGTGCGACAGCCACTGACGGACTACCAGCGGTACCAATTTGCGTGGGGTGTCCCGGGAAACATGGCGGCGGGTGAGGATATCCGAATCCTGGATGTCACGCACGACGACTTCGGCCTTCCCGTCGCCGGGCAGGACTGGTGGATGTTCGACGAGTCCACCGTCGTCCACCTGAACTTTCGGCCGGACGGGACGCAGATCGGCCGCGAGATGCACAAGGGCGACGTGGAAGAGTTTCGCTCCTGGAAGCGTGCGGCTCTCGCTGCGGCAATCCCGTTCGCCGAGTATATGAAAGAGCGTGGGTGACGCTTGATCCTGAACAGTTGGGCCGGTCGAAGGCTGACCTAGCTGAAGCTCTGCGCGACTTGCGCAAGCGAGCCGGTCTCACTGGTGACCGGCTCGCTAAGCGTTGTGCCATGAGCCAATCGAAAATCAGCAAAATCGAAACGGGTAAAACGACAGCTTCGCTCATGGACGTCGAACGCATCGTGCGAGCTGTGGGGGCTCCTCCGGAGCTTGTCAGCGAGGTCATGGCCCTGGCCAGGATGGCCAACACCGAGTGGCAGGACAAGCGTTTCTCTTGGCGCAGGGGCCTTGAGAAGCGTCAGGCGGAGCTGGCGGCGCTGGAATCAGAGTCAACGGAAATGCGCTACTTCCTGCCCTCCATGCTGACCGGCCTTCTGGCCACGCCCGAGTATGTGAGGGCCAGTCTCACCCACTCGCCGGGAGGCAAGTCCAAGACTGTTGCTCGCAAGTTGGAGCGTCAAGCAGTCCTCTACGACAGATCGAAGCGATTCACTTTTCTGCTCACTGGGCAGGCCATCAGATGGGCTGTCGTTCCCCCTTCGGCGATGGCAGTACAAATTGATCGGCTAGCATCGCTTTCCCGGCTGCCCAACATCGGGATCGGCGTAGTTCCGGACGGGGTCACCATCCCGCGCGGACCGTTGAACACTTTCACTATTTACGACGATCGCCTGGTGACTGCCGAAACTTTTACGGGAAGGATCGTTTTTCAGGACAGTCGCGACGTGGCCCAGCACCGAGAAGTATTCGACATGTACGCCACTTTCGCGCTCTACGGGGACGATGTCCGTGAGTATCTGGATGTGCGCGTGCAGTCTCTCTTGCGTGATCTTTAGGTGTCAATGAAAGTAAGCAGCATATGGAACCTTGTTCGCATATTGCCGTGCAAGGCGAAGGATGGCGAGCAACGCTCGCTCCGGAGACGTTTCACGGGGCGGAGGCGCTGTGCCGCCTCCGCCGGCGTTACAGGAGATGGTCGGCCTTGCCCGCCTTGATGTCGAGGATCAGGTTACGGAGCGCTTCCCGCGAGTCGGTGAGCGGCTGGTCTTCCTCCCCGGCGACGGCGATGTACCCGTTGCCCTCGGCGTCCGTGCCGAGGCGGAAGCAGTTGTTTCCTTCTCCGCAGAACGGTTCTTCCCAGTTGATGTCGGCCATGAGGTCGCCCCCTATCGGGTCGTGCTCAGTGACAGCAAGAAGTCCTTTGACTCACTGGTGCTGTAGGAAACCTTTTCCATCCAGTTCAGTTGCGAGCCGTACAGGTCGAGCTGCGTCGGGAGGTGGAGGAAGTCCGGGCCGTGCGCTGTGTCGAGCTGCACGGTGTCCAACTCGGCGACGACTCCCTCGGCGTAGACCATCGCCTGCCCGGCGCCGGGCAGGGCGCCCGAGGAGAACGGCACCACCCGTACGTCTACGTTCGGCAGTTCGCTCATCTCGCACAAGTGGCGCAACTGTGTGCGCATGACTTTCGCCGGGCCGTATTCGATGCGCAGGGCCGCTTCGTGGACGAAGGCTGTGTAGGCGATCGGCTCGGCACGGTGGAGGATCTGCTGCCGTTGGAGCCGGAGCGCGATGCGCAGTTCGATCTCCTGATCCGGCAGGGGCGGCAGGAACGCCGCGTTCACCGCTCTCATGTAACTGTCGGTCTGGAGCAGTCCCGGCATGTGGAGGAACGTGCCGCACCGTACCGAGACGGCGTGCCACTCCATCTCGGCGATGTCGAGCAGCCCGGCCGGGACACGGGCGCGATACATCTCCCACCAGCCCTGCGCGGGCGGTCCGGCCATGGCCGCGAGTGCCTCGACGTACCGCTCGTCCCGGCAGCCGTAGTGGGTCGCCAGGAAGCGGACCCGTTCGGGAGTGATGGCCCGCACACCCGTCTCGACGTTCGCGATCTTCGTCCGGTCCACACCGAGCAGGTGAGCGGCGAACTCGGTGGTCCGGCCCGCAGCCTTCCGTATCCTGCGCAGCTCGGCGCCGAGCCGTTTCTGTTGTTCGCTGGGGGCACTCCGTGGCGGCATGGCGGCTTCTTTCAGGTGACGAGGTGCGGCAGTGTGCCGAAGCTGGGCGCAGCGCCCCTCTCGGCGGCGGCCGACAACTTTGAGTGGTGCCGCGCTTCACCCCTGACGGGGGCGAAGTGCGGCACCATGCCAGGAGGAAGGAGTGACGCCGCTTCTTCCCCTGGGCGTTACAGCAGGTGGTCAGCCTTGCCTGCCTTGATGTCGAGGATGAGGTTGCGGAGCGCTTCGCGGGTGTCGGTGAGCGCATGTTCCTCCTGCCCGGCGACGGCGATGTAGCCGTTGCCCTCGGCGTCGGTGCCGAGGCGGAAGCAGTTGTTTCCCTCAGCGCAGAAGGGGTCTTCCCAATTGATGACTGTCACGGTTGAGCTCCTCATAGATCGTGCACGATGCTCCGGATGAAGTCTCTCGAAACGTCTGGAGGAAGGCTCTCCTTGTCCATCCAATCCAAGTGAGCTCGATACTTGGCCAATTGGCGCTCAGCGTGCATGAACTCCGGGCCGTGAGCGGAGTCGAGCTGTGCTGTGTCCAGTTGCGGCACGGGGCCCTCCGCGTAGAGCAGCGCATGTCCGGCTCCGGGAAAGCTGCCGACTGCCACCGGCACCACGCGCACAAGCACGTTGTCCCGTTCGCTTGCCTCGACCAGTGCCTTGAGCTGGTCCCTGGTTGCCTCGCGTCCGCCGAAGAGCATCCGGAGCGCGGCTTCGTGAACGTAACCCAGGTACTTGACCCGGCGGTCCCGTGTCAGCACGCGTTGCCGGTCCATCCGATGCGCCACGCGGAGTTCGACTTCGAGCCGTGACAGGGCGGGCAAGCCTGTCGAGAAGATGCTGCGGGCGTAGTCCTCGGTCTGGAGGAGGCCAGGCACGTGGATCGTCTGGATGGTCTGAATCCGGCTGGCGTGCCACTCCATTTCCGCAACGTCCAGCAGGCCGGGTGACAGTCGGCCTCGGTACTCGTCCCACCACTGTGGCTGTGGCGGTTCGGTGAACTCCAGCAGCGCGGCGAGATAGCGATCGTCCATGCACTCGCAGTGTGTCGCCAGCGTGCGCAGGCGCTCGGCGCTGATGTTCCGGATGCCCGATTCGATGTTCGAGACCTTGCCGCGATCGACTCCGAGCAGCCCGGCGACGTACTCCGCCGTGAGCCCGGCGTCGGTCCGCATCTTCTTGATCTCGGCGCCAAGTCGGCGCTGCCGTTGCGTGGGTGTGGTGCGGGGTGGCATCCGGCCCCTTTCTCGATGGTGCGCGATCAAGTCTGCCTTCGAGGCGAACACTTATCCACGGGGTAAGAGTTTCACTGTCAGGGTGGTAAGTGTGGCACCTCTTGCTCTACCTTAGGTGATGCCGCGTTCACGTACAGCGAGAGTGAAGCCTTGCGCGAGCGTGGCCGCTGTTCGTAGCCCATCCACCGCGCCAGTGAGCGGAGTTGTCCATGTACGAGAACGCCCCCACGCCCGTACCGGTCACGCAGGGGACCGTGCCGCGGGTCTTTGATCCGTTCAGCCTCAGCCCGGCCCCGACCGTCACGCAGTGTCCGCCGCCGCGGCCCGATCTCCGTGAGCCGTCGCCGCTCAGCCTCCGGTACGGGCTCACCCTGCCCTCGGCCGCCGCCACGCCCAGCGTCGCGCAGGAGTCGGCGGAGATCATGTGCGACATCCACGGCGTCGGCGCGGAGATGGTCGAACCGGCGCTCGATCTCGTCTACGAGCTGGCCGCGCACGCCTGCCGCTTCACGGCGGCGGGGCAGGTGATCCACCTGGCGCTGCGCTGCACCGGAAGCGCGTTCGAAGTCACCGTGCACGACGCGCACGCCGCCCACGCCCACCGCCACCTCGCCGCCGTCTGCGACTGGCGGCGCGCGACGTCGCTCGTGGACGTCCGCAAGCTGGTCGAGCACCACAAGGGCGGCTGGGGCTACGGGGCCGCCGCGCCGTACGCCGCCGGGACGTGCACCTGGGGAACGATCCCCTACGCCCGGGAAGCCGCCTGAACGAGGCGGCGGGGAGCGGTCGTTCGGCCGTCCCGGCGAGGACACGCGGTGACGGCCGTGAACCCGCTGTCAACGGCCTGACCTGCGGTTTGTGGCCGGTTGACCTTCGGGCTGAGTGCGGTAGCCTGGAAGAGGCGCCGGCCCGATTCCATGCCCCCGGGCCCAACCATAGTCGCTACGAGCGACCCCTTGCCGCGAGGCGAGCTGGCGGGCCGGCGTCCTTACTCTTCTCCTCCGCGGTGCTTCCCCCGCGTCTGCGTACCCCTTCGTACAGGTCTCCGGTCCTCGCCGGCCGGACGGTGCCGCGCGCCGTGTTTCCTGTCGGTTTCCCACCTGTTCGTCCCGGGCTGTCCCGGTCGTGGTGCCCTGGCTTTCCCGTCCGGCCGTATCTCTCGTATGGTGACAAGGTTTTCGGGGGCGTTTTCTGGAAAGCGAAGGAAGTTATCGGCCATGGCAACGGCGCCCAGCGTCTCGTACTCGATGACCGTCCGTCTTGAGGTGCCGGCCAGCGGCACGGCGGTCAGTCAGCTCACCACCGTGGTCGAATCCTCCGGCGGATCGGTCACCGGTCTCGACGTCACCGCCTCCGGGCACGAGAAGCTCCGGATCGACGTGACCATCGCCGCGACCTCGACCGCGCACGCGGACGAGATCGTCCAGAAGCTGCGGACCATCGAGGGCGTCGCCCTCGGCAAGGTGTCCGACCGCACCTTCCTGATGCACCTCGGCGGCAAGATCGAGATGTCCTCCAAACATCCGATTCGCAATCGCGACGATCTCTCCATGATCTACACACCGGGCGTCGCCCGCGTCTGCACGCAGATCGCCGCGCACCCCGAGGACGCCCGCCGCCTCACCATCAAGCGCAACAGCGTCGCCGTCGTCACCGACGGCTCCGCCGTCCTGGGCCTGGGCAACATCGGCCCGCACGCCGCGCTGCCGGTGATGGAGGGCAAGGCGGCCCTGTTCAAGCGGTTCGCCGGGATCGACGCCTGGCCGCTGTGCCTGGACACCCAGGACACCGACGCGATCGTGGAGATCGTCAAGGCCATCGCCCCCGGCTTCGCGGGCATCAACCTGGAGGACATCTCCGCGCCGCGCTGCTTCGAGATCGAGGCCCGGCTGCGCGAGGCCCTCGACATCCCCGTCTTCCACGACGACCAGCACGGCACCGCCATCGTCGTCCTCGCCGCCCTGCACAACGCGCTGCGCGTCGTCGGCAAGCGCCTGGAGGACGTCCGCGTCGTCATGTCGGGCGCCGGCGCGGCCGGGACCGCCATCCTCAAGCTGCTGATCGAGGCGGGTGTGCGGCACGCCGTCGTCGCCGACATCCACGGCGTCGTGCACGCGGACCGCGCCGACCTGGTGGACGCGGACAGCGACTCGCCGCTGCGCTGGATCGCCGACAACACCAACCCGGAGGGCGTCACCGGCACCCTTCGCGACGCGATCGCGGGCGCGGACGTCTTCATCGGCGTCTCGGCCCCCGACGTGCTGGACGCCTCGGACGTCGCGGCCATGGCGGACGACGCCGTGGTGTTCGCGCTCGCGAATCCGGACCCGGAGATCGACCCGGCCATCGCACGCCAGACGGCCGCCGTCGTCGCCACCGGACGCTCCGACTTCCCGAACCAGATCAACAACGTCCTGGTGTTCCCCGGAGTCTTCCGCGGCCTCCTGGACGCCCAGTCCAGGACCGTCAGCATCGACATGATGCTGGCCGCCGCGCGGGCCCTCGCGGACGTCGTCGGCGAGGACGAGCTGAACGCGAACTACATCGTGCCCAGCGTCTTCAACGAACGCGTCTCCGGCGCCGTCGCCGGGGCCGTCAGGGAGGCCGCCCAGCAGGCGGACACCGCCCCGGCGCCGCTGCCGGGCCCGGCCGAGACCGCCGGGGCCTGACCGGTTTCCGACCCCCCGCGCACGCGCGCCCGCGTACGGTGACGCGTGCGCGGGCCGCGCGTGTCGCGTGCGGCCATCCGGCGGCGAGTCGGTTGCCCGGCCCGTCCGGCGGCCCCGTAGGGTGGCCGGGAGGCAACGGCCTCGGGGACCGTCACCGCGGCGTGGCGTGGACGCTCTTCGTGTGACCCCCCTCGGCGCGGATTGGCCTTCGCGCCACTCGTGGGGGCAGGATGCGTCCGGGCGCGAGGGAACCAGCGCGGCAGACCCGGGTCCAGGGACTGTCAGTGGGTCCTGGCAGCATCGCAACATCGGCAAGTTGAACACGGGAGTACGTAATATGAACCGCAGTGAGCTGGTGGCCGCTCTGTCGGAGCGCGCCGAGGTGACTCGGAAGGACGCCGACGCCGTGCTGGCGGCCCTGGCCGAGACCGTCGGGGAGGTCGTCGCCAAGGGCGACCAGAAGGTCACCATTCCCGGCTTCCTGACCTTCGAGCGGACGCACCGCGCCGCCCGCACCGCCCGTAACCCGCAGACCGGCGAGCCGATCAACATCCCCGCCGGGTACAGCGTGAAGGTCTCGGCCGGCTCCAAGCTGAAGGAAGCCGCCAAGGGCCAGTGACGACGTGACGTCGCGGTGAACAATCGCCAGGGGTGACCCCCTCACCAGGGGGTCACCCCTTCGTCATGTCCCCGGGTGCGGCAGGTCACCTCAAGCGCGTTCGACCTTGGCGCCCAGGTCCTCCAGCTTGTTGACGAAGTTCTCGTAGCCCCGGTTGATCAGCCCGATGCCGTGCACATGGGACGTCCCCTGCGCGGCCAGGGCGGCGATCAGGTACGAGAAGCCGCCCCGCAGGTCCGGGATGACCAGGTCGGCGCCCTGGAGCGTCGTGGGGCCCGAGACGACGGCCGAGTGCAGGAAGTTCCGCTGCCCGAAGCGGCACGGCGTCCCGCCCAGGCACTCGCGGTACACCTGGATGTGGGCGCCCATCTGGTTCAGCGCACTCGTGAAGCCGAGCCGCGACTCGTACACCGTCTCGTGCACGATCGACAGACCGGACGCCTGCGTGAGGGCCACCACCAGCGGCTGCTGCCAGTCGGTCTGGAAGCCGGGGTGCACGTCCGTCTCCAGCGCGATCGCGTTCAGCGGCCCGCCCGGGTGCCAGAAGCGGATGCCCGCGTCGTCGATCTCGAACGCGCCGCCGACCTTCCGGTACGTGTTCAGGAACGTCATCATCTCGCGCTGCTGCGCGCCCCTGACGTAGACGCTGCCCTTGGTCGCCAGGGCCGCGCTCGCCCAGGAGGCGGCTTCGAGGCGGTCGGGCAGGGCCCGGTGCGTGTAGCCGCCGAGGCGGTCCACGCCGGTGATGCGGATGGTGCGGTCCGTGTCCAGCGAGATGATCGCGCCCATCTTCTGGAGCACGCAGATCAGGTCCTCGATCTCCGGCTCCACCGCCGCGTTCGACAGCTCGGTGACGCCCTCGGCGAGCACCGCCGTCAGCAGCACCTGCTCCGTCGAACCCACCGACGGGTACGGGAGGCGGATCTTGCAGCCGCGCAGCCGCTGCGGCGCCTCCAGGTACTGCCCGTCCTCGCGCTTGTCGATCGTCGCGCCGAACTTGCGCAGCACGTCGAAGTGGAAGTCCACCGGACGGCCGCCGATGTCGCAGCCGCCGAGGCCGGGGATGAACGCGTGCCCCAGCCGGTGCAGCAGCGGGCCGCAGAAGAGGATCGGGATACGGGAGGACCCCGCGTGCGCGTCGATGTCCGCCACGTTCGCGCTCTCGACGTGCGAGGGGTCGAGGATCAGCTCCCCGGCCTCGTCGCCGCTGCGGACGGTCACGCCGTGCAACTGGAGCAGGCCGCGCACGACCCGCACGTCCCGGATGTCGGGGACGTTCCGCAGGCGGCTCGGGCCGCTGCCGAGCAGCGCCGCCACCATCGCCTTGGGCACCAGGTTCTTCGCCCCGCGGACCCTGATCTCCCCCTCGATCGGGGTGCCGCCGTGGACAAGAAGTACGTCGTCGGTCATCGAACTCACGATCTCTGGGTGGGTGCGGGGGCCCCGATTGCTCGGAACGGTGATCCGTTTCGAAATGGTAGTGGTCCTGAGCGCGCCATGGTATGACCGGCCGCCGGGCCGCCGTGCGGGGCCGTGAGGTCGGCCCTCCCGTCTACCCCCGGGATGCGGAATCATGGGCGCATGACCGAGGAGTCCTCCCTCACCGGGCGGTTGCTGGTGGCCACTCCGGCCCTGTCCGACCCCAACTTCGACCGCTCCGTCGTGCTCCTGCTCGACCACGACCGCGAGGGGGCACTCGGCGTGGTGCTCAACCGGCCGACGCCCGTCGGCGTGTCCGAGGTGCTGGAGGCCTGGGCGGAACTGGCCGTCGAGCCCGGCGTCGTCTTCCAGGGCGGACCCGTCGCGCTGGACGCGGCGCTCGCGCTGGCCGTCGTACCGGGGAAGGGCCCCCTCGGCTGGCGGCGGGTGCACGGGTCGATCGGCCTGGTGGACCTCGACGCGCCGCCCGAGGTGCTCGCGGCCGAGCTGGGCAGCCTGCGGATCTTCGCCGGGTACGCGGGCTGGGGCCCGGCGCAGCTGGAGCGCGAGCTGGACGAGGGCGCCTGGTACGTCGTGGACTCGGAGCCGGGCGACGTGTCCGTGCCGCGCCCCGAGGGGCTGTGGCGGGCCGTCCTGCGCCGGCAGCGTGGCTCCCTGGCCCTGCTCGCCACATACCCGGAGGACCCGTCGCTGAATTAGGCTTGGGGTCCATGAGCACTCTTGAGCCCGAACGCGGAGCGGGCGCCGGCACCCTCGTCGAGCCCACCCCGCAGACGACGCACGGCGACGGCGACCACGAGCGCTACGCCCACTATGTCCAGAAGGACAAGATCATGGCGAGCGCGCTCGACGGCAGCCCCGTCGTCGCGCTCTGCGGCAAGGTCTGGGTGCCGGGACGCGACCCGAAGAAGTACCCGGTCTGCCCCATGTGCAAGGAGATCTACGAGTCGATGGGCTCGTTCGGCGGCGGTGGCAAGGACGGGAAGGGCGGCAAGGGCGGCGGCGGCAAGTAGCCCGCCGCCCCTCCGCTCCTCCGCACGCCGTACCCCGCGCGCGGTCTCCGCACCGCGCTCCGCCGCGCCGCCCGTCCTCGCGGTCCCGCGTCCGCCGGACCGCTCGGAGGGACGGGCGCGCGTGCCCCCGGGACGCCAGGCCGCCGACGCACGGCGGCCGGGCGTCCCGTTCCGCTTCGGGGGCTTCCCGGCGCCCTTCTGCCGTTCCCCCGGCGCCTCCGCCTCCGCTTCCCTCCCACCCGTCACAGTTGCTCACGCATGCCCCGATCGGGTGAGTGGTGGACGGCCCGACCCCCGCGTGGACCGTGCTCGGATCTGTGCCAGAGTTGCCACGTCCGGGCCCCGAGGACGTACCGTACGGCTGGGCAGCCGGGACACCGGAAAGGGGCAGCAGGATTGAGCACGCACGCACCGCACGCACCCGACTCGGCGCGGCTCGTCGCGCTCCCGTCCACCCTTGACGACGCCGTCGCGGCACTCGCCGAGGTCCCGGCCGCCGTGCCGGTCGCCGGGGGCACCGACCTGATGGCGAGTGTGAACGCCGGGCTGCTGCGCCCCGCCGCCCTCGTCGGCCTCGGCAGACTCGCCGAACTCCGCGGCTGGGCCTACCAGGACGGGCACGCCCTCCTCGGCGCCTGCCTCACGCACGCCCGGATGAGCCGCCCCGACTTCGCCGCCCTGATCCCGGCCCTGGCCGCCGCCTGCCGCGCCGCGGGACCCCCGCAGGTGCGGAACGCGGGCACCCTCGGCGGGAACATCATCACCGCCGCCCCGGCGGGCGACACCCTCCCCGTCCTCGCCGCCCTCGACGCCACGCTGCTCGTCGCGGGCCCGGACGGCGACGGCCGCCAGATCCCCGTCGGCAACCTCCTCGCGGGCCGCGACCGGCTGCGGCGCGGCGAACTCGTCGCCCACGTCCGCGTACCGCTGCTGCACGCCCCCCAGGCGTACCTGCGCGCCACCGCCCGCACGGGCCCCGCGCGCGCCACCGCGTCCGTCGCCGTCGTGCTCGACCCGGTGCGCCGCGAGGTGCGCTGCGCGGTCGGCGCCGTCGCGCCCATGCCGCTGCGGCCGCTGGACGCCGAGCGGTGGGTCGCGTCCCTCGTGGACTGGGACGGCGAACGCGGCCTGACGCCCGAGGCGCTCGACGCGTTCGGCACGTACGTCGGCATGGCGTGCATCCCCGACCCCGAGCCGCCGGCCGACGGCGGCGAAACTCCGCAACTTTCGCCCGCGCTGCTGCACTTGAGGCGTACGGTGGCCACACTGGCCCGCCGTGGACTCGGAAGGGCTCTCGGATGAGCAACGACCAGCAGCCCGACCCCACCGCGCACGGCCCGCAGGGCGGCTGGGGCGGGGAGTACGACGCCGACGCCACCGCGTTCATAGAGCTGCCCGGCGGCTACCGAGAGGGGACCGGCACCGAGCCGCTCGCCGCGCCGGGGCACGGCTACGAACCGCCGGTCATCGACGAGCCCACCGCGCCGCCCGCCACGACGCCCCCGACGATGGACCCGGGCGCCACCGGGCAGTGGACCATGCCGTTCGCCGGGGGCGGGCAGCAGGACGGCGCGCCCGCCGCGCCGGGCCACGGCCTGCGCCCGGGGCAGGCCGCCGCCGCCATGGGCCAGGGCGCCGCGCTCGCGCAGAACCGCCGCCCGGCGGCCGAACTGCCGGGCCACGACGTGCCGCCCGCGCCCTGGACGCCCGACCGGGCCGGCGAGCCGTACCCGCCCGCGCCCGTCCTCGACCCGCCGCGGCACGCCGACGCCGACCCGGTCGCCGTGCCGCCCGCGCCCGAGGCGAGCCAGAGCGACCACCCCGAAGTCAGTTACGTCCTGCGGGTGAACGGCGTGGACCGGCCCGTCGCGGGCGCCTGGATCGGCGAGTCGCTGCTGTACGTCCTGCGGGAGCGGCTCGGGCTCGCCGGGGCCAAGGACGGCTGCGCGCAGGGCGAGTGCGGTGCCTGCTCGGTGCAGGTGGACGGCCGCCTGGTCGCCGCGTGCCTCGTCCCGGCCGCCACCGCCGCCGGGGCGGAGATCCGCACCGTCGAGGGCCTGAGCGAGGGCGGCGTACCGTCCGACGTGCAGCGCGCCCTGGCCGCCACCGCCGTGCAGTGCGGCTTCTGCCTCCCCGGCATGGCCATGACCGTCCATGACCTGCTGGAGGGCAACCACGCGCCGACTGAGCTGGAGACGCGGCAGGCCCTGTGCGGCAACCTGTGCCGCTGCACCGGCTACCGGGGCTACCTCGACGCGGTGCGCACCGTGGTCGAGGAGCGCGCCGCCGCGCACGAGGCCGCCGCCGAACGCCAGCCGCCACTGCCGCACCAGCGCTCCGCCGGACAGCCGTGAGGGGACGAGGGGATGCACTCCCGCGAGGGGATTCGCCTCCACGAGGGGATGCCTCCCACATGGGGATGAAAGGGCAACGCCATGACTGACCGGGCCGCCGACACCGCCGCCGCCATCACCGTCACCCCCGCCGTGGCCGGCCAGCCGGTCGGCAGGCCCGCGGACGCGCCCGCGCACGGCCTCGGCACCTCCCTCGCCCCGGCCGACGCGGAGGCCAAGGCACTGGGCACCTACCCCTACACCGCCGATCTGTGGGCCGAGGGCCTGCTGTGGGCCGCCGTGCTCCGCTCGCCCCACCCCCACGCCCGTATCAAGCGCATCGACACCGCCCAGGCCGCCGCGATGCCCGGCGTGCGCGCCGTCGTCACGCACGAGGACGTCACCGGTACGGGCGGCCTGGGGCGCGCCGTCACGGACCGGCCGCCGCTGGCCTCCGAGGTGGTGCGCTACCACGGCGAGCCGGTCGCCGCCGTCGCCGCCGACCACCCGGAGACGGCCAGGCTGGCCGCCGCCGCGATCGTCGTCGAGTACGAGGTGCTGGACGCGGTCACCGACCCGGAGAAGGCGTTCGAGGCGCCGCCCATCCACCCGGACGGCAACCTCGTGCGGCACATCCCGCTGCGGCACGGCGACCCGTCGGCCACCGGCGAGATCGTCGTCGAGGGGCTGTACCGCGTGGGGCGGCAGGACCCGGCGCCCGTGGGTGCCGAGTCGGGGCTCGCCGTGCCGCGCCCGGACGGGGGCGTCGAGGTGTACATCGGGTCGACCGACCCGCACACCGACCGCGACCGGCTGGCCGCCTGCCTCGGGCTGACGGCGGAGCAGGTCAAGATCTGCGTCACCGGGGTGCCGGGCGCGCTGGGGGACCGGGAGGACCTCGGGTTCCAGCTGCCGCTCGCGCTGCTGGCCATCCGCACCGGGTCGCCCGTCAAGCTGGCCGCGACGCGCGAGGAGTCGTTCCTCGGGCACGCGCACCGGCACCCGACGCTGCTGCGGTACTGGCACCACGCCGACCGGGACGGGAAGCTCGTCAAGGTCGAGGCGCAGCTGCTGATGGACGCGGGCGCGTACGCCGACGACTCCGCCGAGGTGCTGGCCGCCGCCGTGTCGTTCGCGGCCGGGCCGTACGTGGTGCCCAACGCCGTGGTCGACGGCTGGGCCGTGCGCACCAACAACCCGCCGTCCGGCTACCTGCGGGGCGAGGGCGCGCTCCAGGTCTGCGCCGCGTACGAGGGGCAGATGGACAAGCTCGCGGTCCATCTCGGGCTCGACCCGGCCGAGTTGCGCGCCAGGAACGTCATGTCCACCGGGGACACGCTGCCGACCGGACAGGCCGTCACGTGCCCCGCGCCCGTCGCGGAGCTGCTGGCCGCCGTGCGGGAGGCGCCGATGCCCGCGCTGCCGAAGGACGGGCCGGTCGAGGACTGGCTGCTGCCGGGCGGCCCCGACGGCGCGGGGGCCCCGGCGGCCGTTCGGCGTGGCGTCGGATATGCCCTCGGCATGGTGCACATGCTCGGTGCCGAGGGGACCGACGAGGTGGCCACGGCCACGGTCAAGGTCGAGGGCACCGTGGCGACCGTGCTGTGCGCGGCGGTCGACTCGGGGCAGGGGTTCGCGACGCTGGCGCGGCAGATCGTGCAGGACGTGCTGGGCATCGACGAGGTGCATGTGGCGCCGGTGGACACCGACCTGCCGCCCGCGGGCGCGGGCGGGCGCGGGCGGCACACGTGGGTGTCGGGCGGGGCGGTGGAGCGTGCGGCGAAGATGGTGCGCACGCAGCTGCTCCAGCCGTTGGCGGCGACGTTCGGGATGTCCGCGGAGCTGCTGAGCATCGCGGACGGGAAGATCACGTCGTACGACGGGGTGCTGAGCACGACGGTCGCGGAGGCGCTGGAGGGCAAGGAGCTGTGGGCGACCGCGCAGTGCCGCCCGCATCCCACCGAGCCGTTGAACGAGGCGGGGCAGGGGGACGCGTTCGTCGGGCTGGCCTTCGCGGCGGTGCGCGCGGTGGTGGACGTGGACGTGGAGCTGGGCGCGGTGCGGGTCGTGGAGATGGCGATCGCGCAGGACGTCGGGCGGGTGCTGAACCCGCGGCAGGTGCGGGCGCGGATCGAGGCGGGTGTCGTGCAGGGGGTGGGCGCGGCGCTGACCGAACACCTGCGTGTCGTACGGGGGATGGTGCGCCGTCCCGACCTGTCGGGGTATCCGCTGCCGACCGCGCTGGACGCGCCGGATGTGCGGATCGTGTCGCTGCTGGAGGAGCGTGACGTGGTGGCGCCGTTCGGGGCGAAGGCGGCGAGCGCGGTGCCGGTCGTGGTGTCGCCCGCGGCGGTCGCGGCGGCGGTGCGGGCGGCCACGGGGCGGCCGGTCAACCGGCTGCCGATCCGGCCGCAGAGCGCGGTGGGCGGCGCCTGAGCCGGGGTGGGAACGGGGCTGGGCGGGGCGGCGGCCGAACGGGTGTCGGCCGGAAGTGAGCGGTGCCCGTTTCGGGATGTCGGCCGAAGGTGAGTGCGGTTTCGTTCTTTGGTCCATAGGCAGGAGTGGGCTCCGGTCCTTACCTTGGGGGCATGCGCGACAGGACGACCGGCGACGAGGCCGGACACGAGGCGGGACACGAGGGCCTGACGGTCATCGGTGTCCCGGTGGGGGAGGGGCCGCCGCCGGCTGAGGTCCCCGCCGTGGCGGCGGGGGAGCCGGACGGGCCGGTGGACACCGGTGGCGGTGTGCTGAGCGCGGGGTACCGGACGCTCACCCTGGGCTGCGTCAGCATGATCCTGCTGATCGCCTTCGAGGGCATGGCGGTGGGCACGGCCATGCCCGCCGCGGCGGAGGCGCTGGACGGGGTGTCGCTGTACGCCTTCGCGTTCTCCGCGTTCTTCACGACGAGCCTGCTGGGCATGTCGCTGTCCGGCCAGTGGTGCGACCGGCGCGGGCCGGTGGGACCGGTGCTCGCCGGCATCGTGACCTTCGGCGCCGGGCTGCTGCTCTCCGGGGCGGCGGAGAGCATGTGGGTGTTCATCCTCGGCCGGGCGGCGCAGGGCGCGGGTGGCGGGCTGGTCATCGTCGCGCTGTACGTGGCCGTGGGCCGGGCGTATCCCGAACGGCTGCGGGGCGCGGCGTTCGCGGCGTTCTCCGGGGCCTGGGTGGTGCCCTCGCTGATCGGGCCGCTGATCGCCGGGACGGTGACCGAGCGGTTCAGCTGGCGCTGGGTGTTCCTCGGGATCACCGTCCTGGTCGTGCTGCCGCTCGCGGTGCTGCTCCCGGCGCTGCGGCGGCAGGCCGCCGGGCCGCCGCCGGGCGGCGCGGACCGCTTCGACGGGCGGCGGCTGCGGCTGGCGCTGGTGGTCGCGTCCGGCGCGGGCCTGCTCCAGTACGGCGGGCGGGAGTTGAACCTGATGGCGCTGATACCCGTGCTGGCCGGGCTGGCGCTGATGGTGCCTGGCGCGACCAGGCTGCTGCCCTCGGGCACGTTCCTCGGCCGCCGGGGGCTGCCGTCCGTCATCGCGCTGCGGGGGCTCCTGTCGGCCGCGTACATGGCGACGCAGACGTTCCTGCCGCTGATGCTGGTCACCCGGCGCGGGCTGTCGTACACCGAGGCGGGCCTCGCGCTGGCGGCTTCCGGCGCGCTGTGGGCGTTCGGCTCGTGGGCGCAGTCCCGGCCGTGGGCCGAGGGGCGCAGGGAACGGCTGGTGCGCGGCGGCACGGTCCTGCTGACGCTGGGCACGGCGACGACACCGCTGGTGCTGTTCGACGCCGTCCCGGTGTGGCTGCCCGTGGTGACGCTGGGGCTCGCGGCCTTCGGCATGGGCCTGGTCGTCTCGACGCTCGGTGTCCTGGTGCTGCGGCTGTCCGCCCCCGAGGAGGCGGGCGGCAACGTCGCCTCGCTCCAGGTCTGCGACAGCCTGGGGAACGTGGTGATGCTCACCCTGGTCGGCAGCGCGTTCGCCGCCTTGGGCGGGGACAGTTCGGCGGTGGCGCACGACGGCGCGCTCGAAGGCGCGGTGGGCCCCGCGGCGTTCGTGGTGGTCTACGCGGTGACGGCGGTGACCGCCCTGGTGAGCGTGGCCGTGGCGGGCCGCCTGACCCCCTCGTCCAGGGGAACGGCGACGGCGGCGGCCGCCTGAACGGCGGGCCGGGCCGGGGCCCGGCCGCCCAGGCCCGCACGCGCACGCGGGTGCCGGAGCGGCGTGCCGCCTGGCCGTCGCCCGGCGGGGCGTGCCGGGGCACGCGCCGGAGAACTCCCCGGCCGCCGCCCGCGTGGCCGGAGCGGCGGGTACGCCCCGGCTCGGGACGGACGCTCGACGTACGGCCTCGGCCCGGCCCGCCGTCGCCGCTCCACCCGCCGGGCCGACTGCCGTGACGGCGTGGGTCGTCGGGCCGTGCGCGGGGAGGCGCGTGTCCCTGGAACGCCCTGGGCGGGGGCTGCCCTCGGCAGGGCGGCCGGGGGCGCGCACAGGCACGCGTGCTGCGGCCATCCGGCACCGTGGGCCGGAGGCGTCACCGCGTGGCGGAAACCCGTGGACCCCACCGTGTTCTCGTGCGCGCCGTCGTGCGCCACCGCCGGACTGTTCCCGCCCTGCACGGCGCACGCGCGGGCGGCACCGCCGTGTGTCGGCTGTGGTGTTGTTCACGGTGGTGTGCGCGCTCGCCGTGCCGGTCGTGAGGAGTGGGGGAGACGGTCGTGGGCAGGTGTCGACCGGTTGCCGGGCGGCGTGCGTCGCTCGGTTAGGCTGACGCGATCGCCAGCCGCCGCCGACCCCCGCACCGTGGAGACCGTGACCAGCACAGCATCGTCCGCCGTCCCGTCGTCCCACCACCTCTCGCCCGCCTTCCCGGGCCGCGCCCCCTGGGGCACGGCGGGGAAGCTCCGGGCCTGGCAGGAAGCCGCCATGCAGGAGTACCTGCGGGCGCAGCCACGGGACTTCCTCGCCGTCGCCACACCCGGCGCGGGCAAGACGACGTTCGCCCTGACCCTCGCGTCCTGGCTGCTGCACCACCACGTCGTGCAGCAGGTGACCGTCGTCGCGCCCACCGAGCACCTGAAGACCCAGTGGGCCGAGGCGGCGGCGCGGATAGGCATCCGCCTGGACCCGGCGTACAGCGCCGGGCCCGTGGGCCGCGAGTACCACGGCGTGGCGGTCACGTACGCGGGCGTCGGCGTGCGGCCCATGCTGCACCGCAACCGCAGCGAGCAGCGCAAGTCCCTCGTGATCCTCGACGAGATCCACCACGCCGGTGACTCGCGGTCCTGGGGTGAGGCGTGCCTGGAGGCGTTCGAGCCCGCGACGCGGCGGCTGGCGCTGACCGGCACCCCGTTCCGCTCGGACACGAACCCGATCCCGTTCGTCGCCTACGCCGAGGGCAACGACGGCATCCGCCGCTCCGTCGCCGACTACACGTACGGATACGGCAGCGCGCTCGGCGACGGCGTCGTGCGGCCGGTCATCTTCCTCTCCTACAGCGGCAGCATGCGCTGGCGCACCAAGGCGGGCGACGAGATCGCGGCCAGGCTCGGCGAGCCGATGACCAAGGACGCCACCTCCCAGGCGTGGCGCACCGCGCTCGACCCCAAGGGCGACTGGATGCCCGCCGTCCTCAGCGCCGCCGACCGCCGCCTCACCGAGGTGCGCCGCTCCATCCACGACGCGGGCGGCCTCGTCATCGCGAGCGACCAGGAGTCCGCCCGCGCGTACGCCAAGCTGCTACGCGAGATCACCGGGCACGGCGCCACCCTCGTCCTGTCCGACGACGCGGGCGCCTCCGGCCGCATCGAGGAGTTCCGCGCGTCCGAGGACCGCTGGATGGTGGCCGTGCGGATGGTGTCCGAGGGCGTGGACGTGCCGCGGCTGGCGGTCGGCGTGTACGCGACGACGATCTCGACGCCCCTGTTCTTCGCCCAGGCGGTGGGCCGCTTCGTCCGCTCGCGGCGCCGGGGCGAGACGGCCTCGGTGTTCCTGCCGACCATCCCCTCCCTGCTGGGCTTCGCGCACGAACTGGAGGTCGAGCGCGACCACGTGCTCGACAAGCCGAAGAAGGCGGCGGACGAGGACCCGTACGCCGAGGAGGAGGCCCTCCTCCGTGACGCCGAGCGCGAGAAGGACGAGCCGGACGGCGAGCAGGACCAACTGCCCTTCGAGGCGCTGGAGTCGGAGGCCGTCTTCGACCGGGTGATGTACGACGGCGCCGAGTTCGGCATGCAGGCGCACCCCGGCAGCGAGGAGGAGCAGGACTACCTCGGCATCCCCGGGCTCCTCGAACCCGACCAGGTGCAGCTGCTCCTCCAGCGGCGGCAGGCACGGCAGATCGCCCACAGCCGCCGCAAGCCGGACGAGGAGGCCGACCTCATCGAGCTGCCCGCCGAGCGGCGGCCGGTCGTCTCGCACAAGGAGCTGATGGAGCTGCGCCGCGAGCTGAACTCGCTCGTCGGCGCCTACGCCCACCAGTCGGGCAAGCCGCACGGCGTCATCCACACCGAGCTGCGCCGCACCTGCGGCGGCCCGCCGAGCGCGGAGGCCACGGCCGGTCAGCTCAGGCAACGGGTCGCCAAGGTCCGCGAATGGGCCACCCGCATGCGGTGAGCCCTCCGGGCCGGGACGGCCGGGGCCGGCGCGGGCGGTGACCCGTTCGTGGTCGGCCGCGTCCCGGCCCAGGTGCCGGGCCCGCAACGCCCGGCCACGGGAAGCGCGTTCAGCGCGAGCAGGTCGGTCCGGAGCCCGGTCGGGTGCCCGGGGGCCTCCCGCACCGCGTCCGCGTCCGCGACGGGACGCCCGGGGCCCAAGCCGCCCTGGACCGGATCGGCACCCGCCCACCCACCGAGGCCCGGCGCCCCGCAAGGACGCCCTCCGATGCACGAGGTGATCCTGCCTCCGCCCGCCGTTCCCGCGGGTGTCACGCCGTGATCGCCCGCTCCGCCCGCTCGCATCGTGGACGCCCTCTTCCGGCGGCCGGGACGCGGCGGTAGTTTCCGAACGCCCGTCCGCCCGGCGGCAATGTGGCCCCGGAGAGGCCCCCGCCTCCGCACGGCCCTGTCAGGAAACCCGTGCCCGCCGCCCACGGGACCGGCGGCGCGCACCTCACCGAAGGGGGGCGCCCGTTGACCGCGGAGACCTCTCAGACACTCGACCGGGGACTGCGTGTCCTCAAACTCCTCGCCGACACCGACCAGGGGCTGACGGTCACCGAGCTGGCGCGCCGGCTCGGCGTCAACCGCACCGTCGTCTACCGCCTGCTCGCGACGCTCGAACAGCACGCCCTCGCCCGCCGCGACGCGACCGGCCGCGCCCGGGTGGGCGTCGGCGTGCTCGGCCTCGGCCGCCAGGTGCACCCGCTGGTGCGCGAGGCGGCGCTGCCCGTGCTGCGGTCGCTCGCCGACGACGTGGGCGCCACCGCGCACCTGACCGTGCCCGACGGCACGGACGCGCTGACCGTCGCCGTCGTCGAACCGACGCGGTCGGGCTACCACGTCGCGTACCGCACCGGTTTCCGCGAGCCGCTCGACCGGGGCGCCGCCGGGCAGGCGATCCTGACCGGCCGCTGCAAGGACATCGACGACGAGGACGGCTACGTCCTCACCCGCGCGCTGTCCCCCGCCCGCGCCGCCGCGGCGGCCGCCCCGCTGCCGGCCGACTGCGGCGTCGAGGGCAGCGTGGGCGTCGTGATGCTGCACGAGACCGTGCCGCCCGGTGTCGGGCCACGGGTCGTCAGGGCCGCGCGGGAGGTGGGGGCCGTCCTGCGTTAGATTCGCTGGCATGCCCGCCGCCAAGACCGCCGCATCCGCGCCCGCCCCGCCGCCGGCCCGGCTCGCGGGGCCACGCCGTACCCTGCTGCTCGCCGTGTGCGGCGTCCTCTTCGCGGCGCTGCCGGCCGTCGCGGCGCTGGCGCCGCTGCCGTTCTCCGTCACCCACCCGGGTGACACGGCGGACGTGCTGGGCGAACGGGACGGCGAGGCGGTCATCACGATCACCGGCGCGCCGGTACGCGAGACCGAGGGCGAACTGCTCCTGACGACCATCCAGGCCACCGCCCCGGACGCCACCGTGCGCCTCGCCGACGTGGTGCGCGGCTACTTCGCGGGCGACCAGGCCGTCCTGCCGCGCGACTCCGTCTACCCGGAGGGCGACTCCACCGAGGAGATCCGCGAGCACAACGCCGACGAGATGCGCCGGTCGCAGGACCACGCCGTGACCGCCGCGCTCGCCTTCCTCGGCATGGACGAGGACGACGTCACCGTCGAGCTGAACCTCGCCGACGTCGGCGGCCCGAGCGCCGGGCTCCTCTTCTCCCTCGGCATCGTGGACATGCTCGACGGCGACGGCAGCGGCGGCGACCTGACCGGCGGCGCCACCGTCGCGGGCACCGGGACCATCGACGCCGGGGGCCAGGTCGGCCCGGTCGGCGGCGTCGCGCTCAAGACGCAGGCGGCGCGCCGCGACGGGGCGACCGTCTTCCTCGTCCCCGCCGACGAGTGCGGCGACGCGACGGCGGACACGCCGGACGGGCTGCGGCTCGTCCCGGTCAGCTCGCTGAGCGGCGCGGTGGAGAGCCTGCGCGCGCTGGCGGCGGGGGAGAACGTGCCCGGCTGCTGAGCCGTTCAGCGCCCCTCGGCGGCGGCCTCGGCGTGCCGCCAGATCACCTCGGCGACCGGAGCGCCGCGCAGCGCGCCGGTCAGCACGGTGCGCACGAGCCCGCCCCCGGCCGTCACGTACGGCGCCAGCCCGGCGCCCAGGGCCTCGGCGTCCAGCATCACGACGCCGCGCAGCACCTCGTAGTGGAGGCCCGCGGCGAGGAAGAACTCCCCCCACCCCGGATCCCGCCGGGTGGCCGTCATGCCGCCGGGCCCGTACGACACCAGCGGCGGCCCGATCCGGGCGAACGTCTCGCGGAACGCCGCGCGGTCGGCCGTGAACGAGGCGCTGGGGAAGACGAAGAACTCGGGCGCGTCGGCGCGGATGCGCTCGGCCTCGGCCGTCAGGGCGAGGAGGTACCGCAGCCGGGACGACGGTCCCGTCGGCTCGGGCAGGCGGCCGGGGCCCCGGTCGGTGAAGATCCGCCCGGCCACCTCGTCGGGCCTGAGGTGGCCGAGGACGGACTCGACCAGGACGCGCCTGATGTCCAGCGCCTGCGACAGGTCGGGGTCGCCGCCGCGCAGGTGCTCCGTCAGTTCGGCGATCAGCTCCCGCGCCGCCAGCGGGTCGGTGAAGTCGAGCATGCGGTCGAAGCGGAAGCCGCCGAGCCGCTGGGCGACGTGGGCGAAGAGCACGCCCGGGTTGAGGGGGACGAACGGGTACAGCGGCGGCGCGCAGGCGTTCAGCGCCAGGTCGCACGCGTAGGCGAAGCCGATGTCGGCGGCAGCGGTCGGCGTGCGCACGAACTGGTCGAACACCGTGCGCGCCACCCCGTAGACGCCCGTGCGGTGCCGCGACAGGTCGAACGCGAACTCCTCCGCCGCCGCCCGCGCGTCGCGGTGGTCGAGGAGCGCCGCCCGGAGGAGCCGGTGCGTCTCGCTCTGCCGCGCGGCGCCCTCCATCAGGTGCCGCGCCCCCACGGACCACCCGTTCACCTCCAGCACCTCCGGTGTGATCGGGAGGTGGCTGTCCGGGGAGTCGAGGAACGCGCGGTACTTGCGGAGGCGCGGCGAGTCGGCGAGCAGTGTGCCCATGGCCTCGCCGATCAACGGCACGATCTCGCGCCACAGCGGGGCGCGCCCGTCCCTGGCGAGGACCTCCAGGTCGCCCCGGCGGCAGCCGAAGAAGAGCCGCCGGGTGGCCTCCAGGCGCTCCCACCGGCCGAGCGCGTCCGCGTACCGCTCCTCGTGCGCGAGCAACGGCAGGTCCCCGGCCCGCAGTTCCTCCAGCGGGACGTGCTCCACCATGCCCGTCTGGAACTCCAGCAGCAGCGTGCCGAACAGGCCCGCGTTCGTGCCGACGTGCTGGAGCCAGTGGTGCCGCTCGTGCAACAGGGCGGCGAGCAGGGCGACACGGTCCTCGTGGCTGCCCTCCTCGCCGAAGCCGCGGGCGAGTTCGAGCCGGACCGCGACCGGATCGACCCGGCCGAGGCCGCTGTGGAAGGCGGTGGGGGAGACCTCAGTCAGATGGCTCTTCAGCCGTGATCTCACGGACAAGCTGCTCGACCTCGCGACGATCGCCGAGGTGACCCTCGTAGGTCACCGACCTCTTGGTGCCGGACCGCGTGACGCTGATCCGCACCCGCTTCCCGGAGATGTGCGCGATCAGCACATCGCGCACCGCCTTCAGCGCCCCCGCCGAGACGGCGGAGACGACGAGCGTCTGCCAGCCCGACGTCAGCAGCGCGGGACTGGCCGGGTCGCTCTCGTGGAACGACACCCCCGGCACGTCGATCGCCGTCAGCGCCTCCTCCAGCGCACCGAAATGAGCTCCCTCGGCGCTGAGTTCGAAGACGGCACGCGTCGCCGCGCCGTCCGCCGCCCCGATGTGTGTCCCCGTCATGGCACGAGCGTAACGACCGCCGCCGCCCGGGGGAACGGCGTCGGGCCCGCGCACGGGAACCGCCCCCGCGAGTGCAGGTCGCGGGGGCGGTTCGTGGGGGGTGGTGTCCTTGATGATTCCCCGGACGGGCGGCTTCACGCCCGGCGACGGGCAGGAGAGGCCCCGGGAACGGGGGTGGCGCGGGGTGGTGCGCCGCCGCCCGAGGGGGAGTTCACGGGCGGCTCTCGCCCCCGTCGTCCGCCGGGCGGGCGGTGAGCAGCGCGAACAGGCACTCCTCCGCGTCGATCTGGTCGGCCTCCTCGCCGGGCGGCACGACGCGCAGCGTCCGTTCCAGCCAGGCGGAGACGACCGCCGCCGGCGCCTTCAGCAGCGCGTCGCCGTCCGGCGACCTGAGCGCGAAGAAGATGACCCGCCTGCTGTCGGGCCCGCTCGGCCACACCCGCACATCGCCCTCCCCGCAGGGCCGGAACACCCCCTCGACCAGCAGGTCGCGCGCGAACGTCCACTGCACCGGCGCGTCCGAGCCGATGTGGAAGGTGACATGCACGGCGAACGGGTCGTTCGACCGGTACACCAGCCGCGCCGGTACGGGGACACTGCGTTCCGCCGAGAGCACCAGCTCGATGTCGAGCTCCCGCTCGATGATGGTGTGCATGAGATGAGCCCTCTCTCTCCTGTGCTGTCGTCGCGGCCCGCCCGGCGGCCCGCACACAAGAGACAGAGGGGCCCACCCGGAGTTCATTACGCGGTTTCCCGGAATTGATTCCGGCATCCTCCGCGCGCCGCCGCGCCGCGCGGGACGACCCGCGCCGTAATCCGCTGGACCGTCCCGTCCCGCGCGCGGACAGTGGGGAGCATGCCTCCCACGCACCACGCTCCGTTCCTGCCAGGACTGCGGCTCTCCCAGCATCTGTTCGAGGAGGCGGTGCGGCCCCTCCTGGCCGCCGGACTGCCGGGGCTGCGGTACGCCGCGGCCCGCGTCGGGAGCGGTTCCGAGGTCCTCGGCTTCGACTCGGCACGCTCGGCCGACCACGACTGGGGGCCCCGCCTCACCCTCTTCCTCACCCCCGACGACGCCGCCGCGCAAGGCCCCGCCATACGCGAACTGCTCGCCGTCCGGCTGCCGAAGGACGTACACGGCTGGCCCACGCACTTCGAGAACAGCCCCGACCCGCTCGACCCCGTCGGCATCATGGCCCGCACGGACGGCCCGGTCGCGCACCGCGTGGACGTCACCGACGTGGACTCCTGGCTCGCCGACCGCCTCGGCCTGCACGGCGCGCCCGCCACCGCCGACTGGCTCGCCATGCCCCAGCAGCGCCTCGCCGAGGTCACGTCGGGCGCCGTCTTCCACGACGCCACGGGCGGACTCACCGCCGCACGCGACCGGTTGGCCTGGTACCCCGACCAGGTGTGGCGCCATCTCCTCGCCTGCCAGTGGCAGCGCATATCGCAGGAGGAGGCCTTCCCGGGGCGCTGCGCCGAGGCGGGCGACGACCTCGGCGCCGCCGTCGTCACAGGCCGCCTCGTCCGCGACCTCATGCGCCTGTGCCTCCTGCTGGCCCGCCGGTACGCGCCCTACAGCAAGTGGCTCGGCAGCGCGTTCGCCCGCCTCCCCGTCGCCGCGACGCTGACCCCGCACCTGCGCGGCGCGCTCGCCGCCACCGGAGCCGCCCTGCGTGAACGGCACCTGTGCGAGGCGTACGAGCGGGTCGCCGCCGTACAGAACGAGTCGGGGCTCGCGCCGCCCCTCGACCCGAGCCGCCGCCCGTTCCACGGCCGCCCGTACCTCGTCATCGGCGCCCAGCGCTTCGCCGAGGCGTTGCGCGCGACCGTCACCGACCCCGCGCTGCGCGCGCTGCCGCTCACCGGCGCGGTCGATCAGTGGGCCGACAACACCGACTTCCTCGGCCTGCACGCCCCGGCCAGGGCGGCGGTGCGCGCGATGTGAGGCCGCCCGCACGGCCGTTGCCCGCGCCGGGCCACGACCGCCCGCCCCGCGCTTTCGTTATCGTCCTGTCCAGGCCCGGGGGGAAACGCACGGGTCCCCTGGCGACTACCATGCTGAACCGGTAGCGCGACAGACTGTACGGACCGTACGGACGAGGAGATTCGGACCGCGTATGAGCTCCCCACCCGCAGGAGACGGCCCGGGGCCCAACTGGTATCCGGACCCGTCCATTCCCGGCTACATCCGGTACTGGAACGGCACCGCGTGGGTGCCGGGCAGCAGCCGGCCCGAGCCGCGGGAGGGCGAGCCCGTCCCCACCCCGCCGACCGGATCGGCCGCGCCCACGCCGGGACCGGCTCAGGAACCGCCCAAGCACGAGACGCAGCCGTTCTTCTTCGACGAGGACAACCTGGCGTCCGGCGGGGAACGGCGCATCCCCGGGCAGGCGTCCGGCGAAGCCCTGCCCGAACTGCGGCGGCGCGGCGACGTCGCGCCCGCGTCGGGCGGCGGCACGCACGACGGCGGCGACCGGCGCGCCCCCTGGGGCTCGGACGAGGACGTCAGCGCCTCGCCGTCCGCCGCCGCGGCCCGCGGCTCCGACCCGCGCGGCTCCTTCGGCCGCACCCCGGCCGACGGCGTACCGGGCACCCCGGAGCAGCGGGACCCCGAGGTGACGGACCCGAAGACGGCCGCGCTGCGCAGGACCGACACGGACAACTCCTGGGAGCGGCAGGTCCACGAGCTCGCCAGGCAGGCCCTCAACACCCCGCCCCAGGGCGGCACCGTGCCGCCCGCCCGGGTGAGCCCGCCGCAGGGCGTGCCGAACGCGCCGGAGCAGCAGGGCCGCGTCAGCCCGCCGCAGGGCGTGCCCGCCCAGCAGGGCCCGCCGCCCGGCTACGGCTACCCCCAGCAGGGCGCCGCGCAGCAGCGGCCGACCCCGCCCGGCGGCTACGGCTACCCGCACCAGCAGCAGGCCGCGCCGGGCGGTTACGGCTACCCGCCGCCCGTCCAGCAGGGCGCCCAGCCCGGCGGCTACGGCTACCCCCACCAGCAGGTGCCGGGCGCGACCCCGGCGCAGTCCCCGTTCCTCCAGTCGCACGAGGGCGCGCCGCTGACGATGGCCGGCCGCCTGGCGGAGCCGGACAGGAAGTACCCGGCCACGCTGGGGCGGCGCCTGATGGCGCGGATCGTGGACACGCTGCTGCCGCTGATCGCGGCGGCGGCGGTCGCGTGGCCGCTGCTCGGCAGCGCGCGCGACCACATCCAGGAGCAGATCGACGCGGCGGAACGCGCCGGTGTCACCCGGCAGATCTGGCTGGTGGACGGCACGACGGGCGGCTACATCGCGCTCGTCCTCGGCGTGTTCCTGGGCGTGGGCCTGCTGCTGGAGGCGCTGCCGACGGCCATCTGGGGCACGACGCCGGGCAAGGGCCTGTTCGGCGCCCGCGTCGTGGACCTCCGGCAGCAGGAGAAGCCGTCGTTCGGCAGGGCGCTGCTGCGGTGGCTGGTGTTCAACGCGTCGGCCCTGTTCGTGGTCGGCGTCGTCAGTCTGCTGATGGGCGCGCGGGACAGGCCGTGGCGGCAGGCGTGGCACGACAAGGCGGCCGGGACGTTCGTGGCCGGGAAGCCCGGCAAGGGGGGCAAAGCGGGCAAGGGCGGGGCCCCGGAACCGGCCGCGGGCTGACCCCCGGGCGGCCCAGTGCCGTGACCCGATCGCCCGGCGCCGGATGCGCGGGGCGGCGGGCCGGGGTGCACTGGGCCACATGACCACCGATCAGCCGCAGCCTGGCAACGACGGCGATCCCGACCGCGACCGGCCGCCCGGCGCGTCCGGCGGGCCCGCCGGCCCAGACCCCGGCATCCCCAAGGCACCGCCGCCCGGCGACCCGTACGGCGCGAACCCGTACGGGAACGCGGCGGGCGCCACCGACCCGCTCGCCGGGATGCCGCCGCTGCCCTCCCGCTTCCGGCGGCTGATCGCGCGCATCATCGACGCGATCATCGTGGGCGTCCCGGTGTCCCTGCTCCTGTGGCCGCTGCGCGGTGACTACGACTGGAACGAGAACGCGGGCACCGGCGGTTCGTGGACGCAGCAGGCCATCATGCTGCTCGTCTACTTCATCTACGAGGGCCTGATGCTCAGCGCCCGCGGCCAGACGCTCGGCAAGATGGCCGTGCGCATCCGCGTCGCGATGCTGGACGACGGCGCGGTGCCGCGCGGCAACGCGGCCTGGAACCGCGCCGGTGTCTACTCCCTGCCGCAGCTGCTGCCGTGCATCGGCTTCCTGTTCTGGCTCGTCAACGTCCTGTGGTGCACGTGGGACCAGCCGTACCGCCAGTGCCTGCACGACAAGTCGGCCCGCACGGTGGTGGTCACGGCCGTCTGACCGGCCCGTGCCTCAGACGCGGACGCCGGTACGGGCACGGGCGGCCCGCGCGGTGCGGCGTTCCGGCGCCGTCGCGAGCGCGGCCAGCGTGCCGAGCGCCAGGGACAGGGCGGCGACGAGCGTCAGGGCCGCCGCGGAGCCCGAGGGGACGACGAGGAGCAGCACCAGCGCGCTGCCGACGACGGTCGCCGAACCGGAGACGAGCTGCGCGGGGGTCGGGTGCGGCATGTCGGTTCCGTCCTCGTGGCGGTGCCTGGCGCGACGGTGAACGGCCGCCGCTCGAACGCTTCTCGGCCCGTCGATGCCCTCGCCGCGGGCGGGGTAAGCGCCGGGCGCGGACCGGGTGGGAGCACGGGGGGCGCACGGCCGTCCGGGTGAGGTGACGTGCCGTCAAGAGCCGAACGGGCGCCCGCCCGGGGACGGCCGGGACAGTGGCCTCCCTACAAGCGGCTGGGGGAGATCTTTAACAGCGAAGCGTGACAGCTTCATTGCCGCATGTGTTCGATTTGGTGAATTCGCAGGTCAGAGGCTATTTTGCTGACTACCCCTCGACGGACGGCGGCCGGGCGCGTAAAGATGTGTTCCATGTCCGATGGAGGTTTCGTCCAGCTGCCGGACGGCAGTGTCGTCGTCGCGCTCGTGCTCCCGCACCCGGGGGACCAGGGGCGCACCGTCCGCGTGCTGGTCCATGCCGCGAACCGCCCCCGGGCGCTCACGCGCCTGCGGAACCTCGGCCTGCGCGTCCTCGCGCTCCGGGGCAACGGGGCGCCGCCCACCCCCGACGAGATCTCGGCCGTCCTGCACCACCCGGACGGCGCGGTCTGGCGCCCGTCGTCCTGCGACGTGGCGGCGAGCTGGTGCCCGATGCCGCGGCTGGTGGGCCCGGCGCGCCGCAGACGCCGCTCGTACCCGCACCGCCACGGCCACGCACTCCCCGCACCCGCCGCACCGCAGGGCGTGACGAACGGCGCACGCCAGGGCGCGGCCCGCCACTGACGGCCCGGCCCCGCCCGGGGAACGCGCCGGAGCCGCGTGCGGCGGCACCGTCACCTCTCCGGGCGTTCCCGCTGCCGGTGTGGCCATGTGGATGCGGCCCGCCGCCCCGGGAACGGTCCGCTGCGGGCGCGGACGCGTCCCTCGGGGCCCGGTGTCGCCGGAGGACGGCCGTCCGGCGTCCTGGGCCGCGTGGCGACCGTGGCCCGCTGCCCGGGGGCGTTTCCGGCGGCGGTCGTGGGCGGGGCCGTGACGGGTGCCCTGTGCGTTTCCCCGGGCGCTGCCTCGACTGCCCGCTGCCGTCCCACGGGCAGTCCGCGGGCCGGGACGGCCGTCGTCCGCCGTCCTTGGCGCCGGGTCCAGCCGGGTCCCGCCGCGTACGGCGGGGGGTGGTCAGGTGGTGACGACGGGCTTGCCCGTCAGTTCCACGCCCGCCGCCGCCAGCGCGTCCAGTGCCTTGTCCGTCGTCTCCCGCGCCACCCCGGCCGTCAGGCTCAGCAGGACGCGCGTCGTGAAGCCCTCCCGTGCCGCGTCCAGGGCCGTGGCGCGGACGCAGTGGTCCGTCGCGATGCCGACGACGTCCACCGCCGTCACCTCCCGCGCCCGCAGCCACTCCGCGAGGCCCGCGCCGGACTCGTCCGTCCCCTCGAAGCCGCTGTACGCCGCCGAGTACGCGCCCTTGTCGAAGCAGGCGTCCACGGACCCGGCGGTGACGGCGGGCGCGAAGTTCGGGTGGAAGCCGACGCCCTCCGTCCCGGCGACGCAGTGGCGCGGCCAGGAGTGGACGAAGTCCGGCGTGTCCGAGAAGTGGTCGCCCGGCGCGATGTGGTGGTCACGGGTGGCGACGACGTGGTCGTACGCGGGCGTGGCCGCGCCGATGAGGTCGGTGATCGCGGCGGCGACGTCGGCGCCGCCCGTGACCGCGAGACTGCCGCCCTCGCAGAAGTCGTTCTGGACATCGACGACGATCAGGGCGCGGTGCATGTGATGGGACACCCCTTCGAGTGAGTTCGCGCGGCCGGGTCCGAGCCTACGGTGCCCGGCCCGCCGCGTCAGGCGGTGGGCGGGGTCAGGTAGCGGGTGGGGAGGGCGGGTTCGCCGCGCGAGAGCTGCGTGGCCGACAGCGGCAGGCCCGCGCGGGCCCGTACGTGGCGGTCGCGCGCCGCGTCGAGGCGCTCGCGGGCGACGGCGCGGCCGCCGCGCACCAGCGGCACGAGCAGCTGCCGGTCGGCGTACTCGGCGGGCACCTCGCCCGTCCCGATCACCTCGGCGGTGGCGACGCCCTCCTCGTCCACCGGCCTGGCCGCCCACTTCCTGCCGCCGACGGACAGCTTCCCGCCGCTCGACCTCTTGGCCACCGGCACGAGCGGCGCCCCGGGGTCGTCCCCGGCCCGCGCGACGAGCTTGTAGACCATCGAGCACGTCGGGTGGCCGCTGCCGGTCACCAGCTGCGTGCCGACGCCGTACGCGTCCACCGGCGCCGCCGCGAGGGAGGCGATGGCGTACTCGTCCAGGTCGCTGGTGACGACGATGCGCGTGTCGTGCGCGCCCAGTTCGTCGAGCTGCCGCCTGACCTGGTGGGCGACCATCAGCAGGTCTCCCGAGTCGATCCGCACCGCGCCGAGCCCGGGGCCCGCCACCTCGACGGCGGTCCGCACGGCCTCGCGGACGTCGTACGTGTCCACCAGCAGCGTCGTCCCGCGGCCGAGCGACTCGACCTGCGCGGTGAACGCCTGGCGCTCGCTGTCGTGCAGCAGCGTGAAGGCGTGCGCGCTGGTGCCGACGGTCGGGATGCCGTAGCGGAAGCCGGCCGCCAGGTCCGAGGTCGTGGAGAAGCCGCCGACGTACGCCGCGCGCGACGCGGCGACGGCCGCGAGCTCGTGCATGCGGCGGGCGCCCATCTCCATGAGCGGCCTGCCGTCGGCGGCGACCGCCATGCGGGACGCGGCGGCGGCCACCGCCGAGTCGTAGTTGAGGATCGACAGGATCACCGTCTCCAGCAGCACGCACTCGGCGAACGTCCCCTCGACGCGCAGCAGCGGCGAGCCGGGGAAGTACACCTCGCCCTCGGGGTAGCCGTCGATGTCGCCGCCGAAGCGGTAGTCGGTGAGCCAGGCGACGGTCGGGTCGTCCACGATGCCCCGCTCGCGCAGGAAGCCGAGGATCGCGGGGTCGAAGCGGAAGTTCTCGACGGCGTCGAGCATCCGCCCCGTGCCCGCGACGACGCCGTAGCGGCGGCCGTCGGGCAGGCGGCGGGTGAAGACCTCGAACACCGACCGGCGGTGCGCCGTGCCGGACCGCAGGGCGGCCTGGAGCATGGTCAGCTCGTACTGGTCGGTGAACAGGGCGGTCGACGGCACGGCCACCGGCGGGCCCGCCGCGTCGTTCTCAGCATCCATGGCGGTCACCCTACACCCCATCTCGTCAGTTTGACGATATTGGGTGGCGGGGCGTTCGTTTGACCTCCCGGGGGGCGGCGGTGGCAGCATGGGAGGCGTGAGTGCTGCGATGCCCATGGAAGTCGAGCGCACGGAGACCGGCGAGGCACCGGTGGAGGCCCCGCTGCCCGAGGTGCCATGGGTCACGGTCGTGCACAACGACCCGGTGAACCTGATGAGCTATGTGACCTACGTCTTCCAGTCCTATTTCGGCTATCCGAAGGACAAGGCGACCAAGCTCATGCTCGACGTCCACCACAAAGGGCGCGCGACGGTCTCGCAGGGCAGCCGCGAGGAAATGGAACGGGACGTGCAGGCCATGCACGGATATGGCCTCTGGGCGACGCTTCAGCAGGAACGGTGATGGCGGCACTTTTCGAGACGAGCGGCGAGGGCGGCGCGGCCGTCGCGCTGGACGAGCGGCAGATCTCCATCCTCCGGAGCCTGGCCGTGCAGCTGCTCGAACTGATCGGTCCCGGCGACGGCCCGGCGGACGGTGACGCGGACGACCCCCTCGCCGCGCTGTTCGCCGAGGGGCCGAGCGAGCCGCCGTCGGACCCGGCGCTCGCCCGGCTGTTCCCGGACGCGTACGGCGAGCCGGGGCAGGAGCAGGACGAGGAGGCCAGGCGGCTTTCGGCGGAGTTCCGGCGGTTCACCGAGAGCGAGCTGCGCACGGCGAAGCGGGAGAACCTGCTGCTGATGGTGCGCGGTCTCGACGCGGCGGCGGGTGACGCGTCCGGGCCCGGCGGCGGCACGGTGCTCACGCTGTCGCGGGACGACGCGCGCCGCTGGCTCGGCGCGCTGAACGACCTGCGGCTCGCCCTCGGCAGCCGGCTCGGCCTTTCGAGTGAAGCGGACAGCGAGCGCCTGTTCGACATTTCCCCGGACGATCCGAATCGTCCGCTGGTCATCGCCTATGCGTGGCTCGCCGACCTGATGGAATCCCTTCTCGAAACGTTGATGCTTTGATCTGATAATCACGCAATTCGCGTGGCCGGTCGGTAATCTCCTGTCATGGCGAGCGACGGATCATGGACCGACCGCATCGACACGGCCGTCAATGACGTATTCGAACCTGTGCGCGATGTCCTGAACGCCGTCGTCTTCTGCGAGATCGAGATCGCGGGCAGTCCTTTCCCGCTCATCGTCGGCTGGCTCGTCCTGGCCGGACTGCTGTTCACCGCCGCCTTCGGCTTCGTCCAGGTCCGCCGCTTCGGCGCCGCCGTCAAGCTCGCGGCCGGGCGGTACGAGCAGCCGGACGCACCGGGCGAGGTCACGCACTTCCAGGCGCTGACGTCCGCCCTGTCCGGCACCGCCGGGCTCGGGAACATCGCCGGTGTCGCCATCGCCGTCTCGGTCGGCGGCCCCGGCGCCACCCTGTGGATGATCCTGTGCGGCTTCCTCGGGATGGCGACGAAGTTCGTCGAGTGCACCCTCGGCGTGAAGTACCGCGACATCGACGCCGAGGGCCGCGTCTCCGGCGGCCCCATGCAGTACCTCACCAAGGGGCTCGCCGAGCGGGGCAGGCCGCGCCTCGGCCGTTTCCTGGCGCTGCCGGCCGCCGCGATGATCCTCTTCTTCGCCTTCTTCGGCGGCAACCTCTTCCAGGTCAACCAGTCCCTCGAACAGCTCGCCACCGCCACCGGGGAGCACACCCCGTTCTTCACCGGCTCGGCCGGGGCGCTGCTGTTCGGGCTGGTCGTCGCCGTGCTCACCGCGCTGGTCCTCGTCGGCGGGATGCGGGCGATCGGCAGGGTCACCAGCCGCCTCGTCCCCGCGATGACGGTCCTGTACGTGGTCGCCTGCCTCGTCGTCCTGCTGGCCAACGCGCCGCACATCCCGGACGCCGTGGCCACCATCTGGCGGGAGGCGTTCCGGCCCGAGGGGGTCGCGGGCGGGGTGGCGGGGGCGCTGATCACCGGCTTCCAGCGCGCCGCGTTCTCGAACGAGGCGGGCGTCGGCTCCGCGCCCATCGTCCACTCCGCGGTGAAGACGCGGCGGCCCGCGACCGAGGGGCTGGTGGCGCTGCTCGAACCGTTCGCCGACACCGTGGTCCTGTGCACCATGACGGCGCTCACCATCGTCGTGGCGGGCGCGCCGAGCTACGCCGCCGCCCGCGAGGCCGCCGCGGCGGGCGGCGAGGGCGGGGACACCACGGCGGGCATCTCGCTCACCTCCGACGCCTTCGCGACGGCGCTGCCGTGGTTCCCCGCGGTGCTGACGGTCGCCGTCTTCCTGTTCGCCTTCGCCACGATCATCACGTGGGGCTACTACGGCCTCAAGGCGTGGTCGTACCTCTTCGGCCGCGGGCGGATCGCGCAGGGGGCGTACAACACGCTGTTCTGCGCGATGGTCGTCGCCGGGGCGCTGCTGTCGCTGGGCACGCTGGTGGACCTCGCGGACGTCTTCCTCTTCCTCGCCGCCGTCTTCAACATCACGGGCCTCTACCTGCTCGCGCCCGTCGTCCGCGAGGAGCTGCGGAAGGTGGATGTGCACCTGCGGCGCCGCGACGCGGGGCTGCCGGACGACAGCGACGGGGCCGACGGGGCCGACGGGGGCGGCCCGCCGGAGGACGACCCGGGCCCGCCCGCGGGGTCCGTCACCCTCACGCAGTGAGCCGCGGGGCGCGTTCTACGCTGGCCACATGCTCACCATCACCCAGGACCTGGTGGACCGGATCGTCGCGCACGCCCGCGCCGACCACCCCGACGAGGCGTGCGGCGTCGTCGCGGGCCCGGCGGGCAGTGACCGCCCCGAACGCTTCATCCCGATGCTGAACGCGGCGCGCTCCCCGACGTTCTACGAGTTCGACTCCGGCGACCTGCTGAAGCTCTACCGGGAGATGGACGACCGGGACGAGGAGCCCGTCGTGATCTACCACTCCCACACCGCCACCGAGGCGTACCCGTCGCGCACCGACATCGGCTACGCGAACGAGCCGGGCGCGCACTACGTCCTGGTGTCCACCGCCGAGTGCGGCGACGGCGAAGGGCCGGTGTCCTTCCGGTCGTTCCGCATCCTGGACGGCGAGGTGACGGAGGAGGAGGTGCGGGTCGTCTGACCCGCGGTCCACCCTCCGGGACGAATACGTCCATATGATGAACCGATCGCTGGCAAGGCTGGGGAATCGATACGATGCCGCCATGGTTCCCCATGGCGTGAGCGACGAGATCCGGGCCGGCGGCGTGCTGCTCGTGGCACGTCTGCACGTCGATCTGTGCCGTCTCGCCGGCGCCCTGTGTCCGCCGCTCCGCTGATCACCGCCGACCGCGACTGATCCACGAACGGCACGCGCCGCCCGTCCGAGCCACCCGAGCCGAGTTCTCTCCTGGAGCCCCCATGGCCATCGAGGTCCGCATCCCGACCATCCTGCGCAGCTACACCGACGGCCGGAAGGCCGTCGACGGCAGCGGTGACACCCTCGCCGAGCTGTTCGCGGACCTGGACGCCAGCCACCCCGGCATCCGGGAGCGGCTGGTCGACGGCGGCGAGCTGCGCCGCTTCATCAACGTCTACCTGAACGACGAGGACGTCCGCTTCCTCGACGGCATCTCCACCGCGCTCAAGGACGGGGACAGCGTGACGATCCTCCCCGCCGTCGCCGGAGGCATGCGCTGATGCGCTTCGACTCCCCGCTGGCAGCCGTCGGCAACACCCCGCTGGTCCGGCTGCCGCGGCTCTCCCCGGCCGGGTCGGTCCGGGTCTGGGCGAAGCTGGAGGACCGCAATCCGACAGGTTCGATCAAGGACCGGCCCGCGCTGTTCATGATCGAGCAGGCCGAGAAGGACGGGCGCCTCACCCCCGGCTGCACCATCCTGGAGCCGACGTCGGGGAACACCGGCATCTCCCTCGCCATGGCCGCCCGGCTCAAGGGCTACCGGATCGTGTGCGTGATGCCGGAGAACACGTCGTCCGAGCGCCGCGAGCTGCTGGCCATGTGGGGCGCCGAGATCATCTCCTCCCCGGCCGCCGGGGGCTCCAACACGGCCGTCCGCGTCGCCAAGGAGCTGTCCGCCGAGCACCCCGACTGGGTGATGCTCTACCAGTACGGCAACCCCGACAACGCGGGCGCCCACTACGCCACCACAGGCCCGGAGATCCTCGCCGACCTGCCCTCCGTCACCCACTTCGTCGCCGGACTCGGCACCACGGGCACCCTGATGGGCGCCGGGCGCTACCTGCGCGAACAGCGGCCCGGCGTGCAGATCATCGCCGCCGAGCCGCGCTACGACGACCTGGTCTACGGGCTGCGGAACCTGGACGAGGGCTTCGTGCCCGAGCTGTACGACGCTTCCGTCCTCACCTCCCGCTACTCCGTCAGTTCCGAGGACGCCGTCGCCCGCACGCGTGAACTCCTCGCCCAGGAGGGCATCTTCGCGGGCATCTCCACCGGCGCCGCCCTGCACGCCGCGCTGGGCACCGCCCGCAAGGCGCTCGCGGCGGGCGAGGAGGCGGACGTCGTCTTCGTCGTCGCTGACGGCGGCTGGAAGTACCTCTCCACGGGCGTCTACACCGCCGCGTCCACCGAGGAGGCCGTCGCCCTGCTGCACGGGCAGCTCTGGGCGTAATCACGGACGGCGCACGGTCGGCCACGTATCGTCACATGGGTGACCGTACGCAGCTACTCCCTCGCGCAGCCGGCCGCCGAGCAGTCCGTCTGGACCAGGATCAGAGCGCGGGACTCCGTCGTCCGGCGCCTCGACTGGTGGCTGCTCGGGGCGGCCGGCGTCCTCGCCGTCCTCGGCGCCCTGCTCGTCTACTCGGCCACCCGGGGCAGGACCGACCTCAACAACGGCGACCCGCAGTACTTCCTGCTGCGCCACATCCTGAACCTCGCCATCGGCGGCGGGCTCGCCGCCGTGATGGTGTGGCTCGGCCACGTGCGGCTGCGCAACGCCGTGCCGGTCCTCTACGTCCTGTCCCTGCTGATGTCGCTGGCCGTCCTCAGCCCGCTCGGCTCGTCCATCAACGGCTCCCGCAGCTGGATCCAGCTGCCGGGCGGCTTCGCCTTCCAGCCGTCCGAGCTGGTGAAGGTCGGCGTCATCCTGGCCGTCGCGACGCTGCTCGCCGCGTCCCTGGAGAGCGACCAGCGCCCGCGCCCCGACACGCGCGCCGTGCTCCAGGCGCTCGGCCTGGTCGCGCTGCCCGCCGCGATCATCATGCTGATGCCGGACGTCGGGCAGACGATGGTGCTCGCCGCGATCACGCTCGGCGCGCTCCTCGCGTCGGGCACGGGGCGCGGCTGGATTCTCGGGCTGATCGGGCTCGGCGTGGGCGGCGCGCTGGTGGTGTGGCAGGCGGGGCTGCTGGACGCGTACCAGATCAACCGCTTCGCCGCGTTCGCCAACCCGTCGCTCGACCCGGCGGGCGTCGGCTACAACACCAACCAGGCCCGTATCGCGATCGGTTCCGGCGGGCTCACCGGGCAGGGCCTGTTCCACGGGAGCCAGACGACGGGTCAGTTCGTGCCCGAGCAGCACACCGACTTCATCTTCACGGTCGTCGGCGAGGAACTGGGCTTCGTCGGCGCGGCGTCCGTGATCGTGCTGATCGGCGTGATCCTGTGGCGCGGCTGCCGCATCGCCATGGGGGCACCGGACATGTACGGCACGATCGTCGCCGCCTCGGTCGTCGCGTGGATCGCGTTCCAGGCGTTCCAGAACATGGGGATGGCGCTCGGCATCATGCCGGTCACCGGGCTGCCGCTTCCGTTCCTGTCGTACGGGGGATCGTCGATGTTCGCGATCTGGATCGCGGTGGGCCTGCTGCTGGCAATCCGCGCCCGCTCCCGTAGCAGGATGTGATCACTCCGGGGAGTCGCCCCGGCCGCCCCGGTCCCCCGGTCCTTCCCCCCGGCGGCGCTTCCGGCCGGGCCGCCCGCCGATGCGCCCGGCGCCGTCCACCAGCGCCGCCACCAGCCCGAGAACCGCCACCGCCGCGAGTGCCAGCCACCACATTCCGTCCACACGCGCGACGGTACCCCGCGCTGGTGATTCCGCCCACACCGCGGCACGCGCGAGGCACGGCACGGTCCGAAGCGACTTAGAGTCGTTTGAACCCCACTACGGAGGTTCCCCCTTCCATGAAGCTCACCGTCGTCGGCTGTTCGGGGTCATTCCCGTCCGCGGACTCGGCCTGCTCCAGCTATCTCGTCGAGGCCGAGGGATTCCGGCTGCTCCTCGACCTGGGCAACGGTGCCCTCGGGGAGCTCCAGAAGTACTGCGGGCTGTACGACATCGACACCGTCGCGCTCAGCCACCTGCACACGGACCACTGCATCGACATGTGCGCCTACTTCGTCGCGCGCTACTACCGCCACGAGGGCGGCCGGTGCCCGCAGGTCCCCGTGTACGGTCCGGCCGGCACCGAGCAGCGGCTCACCACGGCGTACGACGACATCCCCACGGACAGCGCGATGAGCGACGTCTTCGCGTTCCGCACCCTCGTGCCGGACAGCCCCTTCGCCGTCGGCCCGTTCACCGTCACGGCGCACCGCGTCACGCACCCGGTCGAGACGTACGGCTTCCGCATCGAGCACGACGGCCGCGTCCTGTGCTACTCGGGCGACACGGGCCGCTGCGACGGCCTCACCGAACTGGCGCGCGGCGCCGGGCTGTTCCTCTGCGAGGCGTCCTTCACCGACGGCAAGGAGGACCTGCCCGAGGTCCACATCAACGGCCGCGAGGCGGGGGAGTGCGCCCAGCGCGCGGGCGCCGAGCGGCTCGTCCTCACGCACATCCCGCCGTGGACCGACGCGCAGGTCAACCTCTCGGACGCCAAGGCCGCGTTCGAAGGACCCGTCGAACTGGCGAGGCCCGGGGCCGTCTACGAGATCTGAGGCCGACTAGGCTCCTCGCATGTCTCGAATCGACGGCCGCTCGGCCGACCAGCTCCGCCCCGTCAGCATCGAGCGCGGCTGGAGCAAGCACGCCGAGGGCTCCGTCCTCGTCTCCTTCGGGGACACGCGGGTGCTGTGCACCGCCAGCGTCACCGAGGGCGTGCCGCGCTGGCGGCGGGGCAGCGGCGAGGGGTGGGTCACCGGCGAGTACGCGATGCTGCCGCGCGCCACCAACACCCGCGGCGACCGCGAGTCCGTGCGCGGGAAGATCGGCGGCAGGACGCACGAGATCTCCCGCCTGATCGGCCGGTCGCTGCGCGCCGTCGTGGACTTCAAGGCCCTCGGCGAGAACACCGTCGTGCTCGACTGCGACGTCCTCCAGGCCGATGGCGGCACCCGCACGGCCGCCGTCACCGGCGCGTACGTCGCGCTCGCCGACGCCGTCGCCTGGGCGCGCGCCCACAAGCTGGTCAAGGGGCGCGCCGAGCCGCTGACCGGCTCCGTCGCGGCGGTCAGCGTCGGCATCGTGGACGGCGTGCCGATGCTCGACCTCGCGTACACCGAGGACGTGAAGGCCGAGACGGACATGAACGTCGTGCGCACCGGGGACGGGCGTTTCGTCGAGGTGCAGGGCACCGCGGAGGGTGCCCCGTTCGCCCGGGAGGAACTGGACGCGCTGCTCGACCTCGCGTCCGCCGGCTGCGCGCGTCTCGACGAGGCGCAGCGTGCGGCGCTCGCCGCCGGGTAAAGCATTGGTCATGAAGAGAACGAGACTGGCGACGGCCGGGGCGGCGGCCCTCACGGTGCTGACCGCCGCCGGCCTGACCACCGCGTGCGACGTGCAACAGGCCGTGGACTGTGCCCGGATCGCCCTCACGATCACCGGGAACGTGGACGACATCCAGCAGGCCGTCAACGACAACGACCCCGACGCCTTCGAGGCCGCGACAGGCGACCTCCAGGCCAGCCTCGACGACCTGTCCGGCATCGACGACGAGGACGTGCGGCGCGTCGCCGACTCGTTCGCCGACACGGCCGACACCCTCCAGGTGAACGAGGAGGGGACCGTACAGGTCGACCTCCAGCCGCTCAGCGACGCGGCGGGCGAGCTGACGGAGGTGTGCACCCCGTAGGGTCCGGCGCCGGAAGGCCGGCGTTCGCGCGTCCCGCGCCCCCCGGCGGCACGTCAGGCGGCGGCCCGGCGGGTGGGGTGGTGCGCGCGGGCGGCGGCCATCAGCGCGTCGAGCGTGTCACGGGTGCGCAGCAGCTCGTCGATGTGGCCGGAGAGGCGGTCACGCTCCGCCGCCATGCGCTCCAGCGCGGCGTCGGAGTTCGCACCGCTCGGCGCGTCCCGGCACGGCATCAGGTCCAGGATGGTGCGGCTGGAGAGCCCCGCCGCGTACAGGCGCTGCACGAACGCGACCCGGTCCACGTCGTCCTCCGTGAAGTGCCGCTGCCCGCCTGCGCTGCGGACACTGGCGAGCAGCCCCTGCTCCTCGTAGTAGCGCAGCGAACGGACGCTGGCGCCCGTCCGTGCCGCGAGTTCACCGATCCGCACCCCTCACCCCTCACACCGACGTCAGGTCTCAGCGTACCCGGCGCGGGGCTGAACACGGCCTGACCGGGCGACGGGGCCGGGGCGGCGCGTGGACATAATCGGACCCATGCAACGACTCGTCCTCGCCACCCGCAACACCCACAAGATCACCGAGCTGCGCGCCATCCTCACCGAGGCGGGCGTCACCGTCGAGCTGATCGGCGCCGACGCCGTGCCCGGCGCCCCCGACGTGCGGGAGACCGGCGTGACGTTCGCCGAGAACGCGCTCCTCAAGGCGCACGCCCTGGCGCGCGCCAGCGGCCTGCCCGCCGTCGCGGACGACTCGGGCCTGTGCGTGGACGTCCTCGGCGGCGCGCCCGGCATCTTCTCCGCCCGCTGGGCCGGCCGGCACGGCGACGACACGGCGAACCTCGACCTGCTCCTCGCCCAGCTCGCCGACGTCCCGGCCGGGCACCGCGGCGCGTACTTCGCCTGCGCCGCCGCGCTCGCCCTGCCGGACGGCACCGAACGCGTCACCGAGGGCCGCCTCCCCGGCGTCCTGCGCTTCGCCCCGGCCGGGGCCAACGGTTTCGGGTACGACCCGATCCTGGAGGTCGAGGGCGACACCAGGACCTGCGCCGAGCTGAGCCCGGACGAGAAGAACGCCATCAGCCACCGCGGCCGCGCCTTCCGCGCGCTGGCCCCCGAGGTCGCGGCCGTTCTCGGCTGAACCCCGCCCGTACGGAGCAGCCGCGCGCGCGGCGCGGGCCCCGGCGTAGCAGTGTGGTGGTGTCCGCCCGAGCCGGGAGGCCCCGCATGTCCCCTTCCCCCGCCGGGGCCGCGCCGGACGACGGCCGGTACGACGCCGTCTGCGCCCACACCCACCTGTTCGACGGCGCCCGGGTACGCGTCCAGGGCCTCGCCGACCCGGGGCGCTCCACCGGCCTGACGCTGCGGTTCGCCGACGGCGCGACGGCCGACGCCGAACTCCTCGTCGCGGGGACGGGCGACGCGTCGCTCGCGGTGGGGGAGTACGCGACGCGCGCCGGTACGACGCTGTCGCGCCGGGTGTGGCAGGTCCGCGAGCTGACGCCGGTGGCGGACGGGACCGGACTCCGCCTCGGCCCCCGCGCGGACTGATGGGCCGTCCTTCCCGCGACGGTGGGCTCCTCGCCTCACCAGCGGGCAAGGGTGACGCCTGCGTGCCGGAAGCCCCTATGCCCCCCGATCACCGGGTGGCCGGTGCCCGCTTCCGTGGCAACTCTCCGTAGCGCTACGGTGACGTCCATGCCTGACGTGCCCGACGCCCTGCTCCCCGACGAGATCGAGGAGTCCGAGTTGCCGGCCCTGTTGTCCAGACTGCTGGACCGAGCCGCCGAAGGCGGAGCGACTGTCGTCACGCGCAACGGCGCGCCGATCGCCGCGATCATGTCGATGAGGGATGACGAAGTGGCCGAGGACGCTGTCGATGAAGCCTTGGCCGCACGTACCTACGAGGACGACGGCATCCGCTACACCTCCGAGCAGGTGTTCGGTGAGGACGACGCCGAAGACGGCGAGCGCCGGTGACAGCGCCAGACGCCAACTGCGCAACCTCGACCGGGACGCGCAGAGGCGTGTCAAGGCGGCCTCGGACATGCTTGCCCGTGATCCGTATGCCCCTGGTCCGGACGTGAAGAAGCTGCGCGGCCGAAGGGACGAGTACCGACTTCGCGTCGGGCGACGTTCGGCGCTGCGACGCCTCTCCCGGGACCGGCAGGTGGCGCGCGGCTGGTCCGTCAGGCGGGGGTGTGGGGTGGTGAGGTGCCGGTCAGGTAGGCGTCGACCACCACGTTCGCCGAGTAGCTGTCGCGTTCCTCGTCGAACGTGCCGCCGCAGGTGATCAGGCGGAGTTCGGACGCGCCGGGGTCGTGGGCGCCGTAGACGAGGTCCGCGTCGAACGCGTCGCGTTCCACCACGTCCACGCGCCGCACCGTGAACTCCGCGACGCTGCCGTCCTGCCGCGTCACCCGGATCTCGCTGCCCGGCTCGGCCTCCCGCAGCCGGTAGAACACGGCGGGCTCCTCCTCGGTGTCCACATGCCCGACCAGCACGGCGGGACCCTCGTCGCCCGGCGTCGGCCCGTCCGCGTACCAGCCGACCTGCCCCGCGGCGGCGAACGGCGGGGGCTCGACGCCGCCCGACGCGTCCACGCCGCGCTCGATCACGTCGGCGCTGACGCCCAGCGCCTCGATCTCCAGGCGCCGCGGCGGCGCGCCGCCGGACAGCGGGCGTGCGGCGGGCGGCAGGGCGACCGGTTCCCCCGCGGCCTCCGCGCCCGTGTCAGACGCCGCCGCGGGAGCGCCGCGGGTGGCGGGCGAGCCGCCCTCCGTCAGCTGCTTGCCCCACAGCCACGCGCCGCTGAGCAGCAGTGCCCAGGTCGCCGCCGCGACCAGTCCGCCCCTCACCGCCGCCGCAGCCTGCGGGCCGCGAGGTACGCGCCCGTGCCGAGCAGCGCGCCCGAGCCGAGGGCGATCCCGGCGGGCCCCGGTCCGAGGACGTCGGCGCCGGGCCGTCCGTCCGCCGTGCCGCCGCCGCCCGCCTCCACGGGTCCTGTCGGCCTGGGCGCGGGCCGCGCGTGCCCCTCCTCGCCCCGGCCGCCTTCGCCGCGCCCGCCCTCGCCCCGGCCGCCGCCGCCCGTGCCGGTGATCACCAGCCGCCCCGACACCTTGGCGTCGGCGCCGTCGCACGCCACGTCGATGGAGTACACCCCCGGCTCGGCCGTCGAACTGACCCGCGCCTCGCCGAACAGCCCGTCCCCGTCGTCCTCCGGCGCGGGCGCCAGCCTCGCCTCCGCCGCGAACCCGTCGGACCGCGCCGTCGCCGTACGGTCCGCGCAGCCGGTGATCGTCAGGTCGATCTCGTCCCCGGGGCGCGGACTCAGCGGCGCGACGCGCACGCCCGCCCCGGCCGCCGGGACGGGCGCCGGATCGCCGTCCGCCGCGCCCGCCCCGGTCGTACCGGCGGCGGTGACCGCCAGCGCACAGACGGTGAGCCTCAGGAAGAAGGGGATGCCCATGGGAAGACCTCCGGGATCGGTACCTCGAAGATCCCCCCGCCCACGGCCGCCCGCATCCGCAGGGCGGCCGTACGGGAACGTCCGTCAGATCTTGTCCACCAGATCGGCGATCGAGTCCACCACGGCCGACGGCCGGAACGGGAAGCGGTCGATCTCCTCGGCGCCGGTCAGCCCGGTCAGCACGAGGAACGTCTCCATGCCCGCCTCAAGACCCGCCAGGACGTCCGTGTCCATCCGGTCGCCGATCATCGCGCTGGTCTCGGAGTGGGCGCCCAGCAAGTTCAGCCCCGTGCGCATCATCAGCGGGTTGGGCTTGCCGACGAAGTACGGCTCGCGCCCCGTCGCCTTGGTGATCAGCGCCGCGACCGACCCGGTGGCGGGCAGGGCGCCCTCGGCGGACGGGCCGGTGTGGTCCGGGTTGGTGGCGATGAAGCGCGCCCCGCCGTTGATCAGCCGGATCGCCTTCGTCAGGCTCTCGAAGCTGTACGTGCGGGTCTCGCCGAGGACCACGTAGTCGGGCGCCTGGTCGCTCAGCACGTACCCCACGTCGTGCAGCGCCGTCGTCAGGCCCGCCTCGCCGATGACGTACGCGGTGCCGCCGGGGCGCTGGATGTCGAGGAACTGCGCGGTGGCGAGCGCCGAGGTCCAGATCGCCTCGGGCGGCACCGACAGGCCCATCCGCGTCAGCCGCGCCTGGAGGTCGCGCCGCGTGTACATCGAGTTGTTGGTCAGCACCAGGAACGGCTTGCCCGACTCCTGGAGCCGCTTGAGGAAGCGGTCCGCCCCCGGCACGGGCACGCCCTCGTGGATGAGGACGCCGTCCATGTCGGTCAGCCAGGACTCGATGGGCTTGCGCTCGGCCATGCGGGGCTCCTCAGATCTCCAGGTCCTTGATGAGTTTCGCGACATGGCCGGTGGCCTTCACGTTGTACAGCGCGCGCTCGACCTTGCCGTCCTCGCCGACGATCACGGTGGAGCGGATCACCCCGGTGACCGTCTTGCCGTACAGCTGCTTCTCCCCGTATGCCCCGTACGCCGTCAGGACCTCCTTGTCCGGGTCGCTGACGAGGGTGACGCGCAGGTTCTCCGCCGTGCGGAACTTCGCCAGCTTCTCCGGCTTGTCGGGCGAGACGCCGATCACGTCGTACCCGGCGGCCGCGAGCAGGTCCAGGTTGTCGGTGAAGTCGCAGGCCTGCTTGGTGCAGCCGGGGGTGAGCGCCGCCGGGTAGAAGTAGACGATGATCCGGCGCCCCGCGTGGTCCGCCAGGGAGACGGGGTTGCCGTCGGCGTCGTCCAGGGTGAAGGCGGGTGCCGGGTCGCCCGGCTGAAGGCGCGCGCTCATGGAGGCTCCTCGCGTGCGAAAGCTGCTGGTCTGGGTGGTCCGCCACACAGCCTAATCGGGGACGCGGACGGGCAGGCGCCGACGTGAACTGACACACTGTGCCGTAGCCCGAACCACGCGGAGGACGGAGGCGCGAGCGTGCCGGACACAGCCAGGACACCTGCACAGATCGAGGCGGGGATCGCCAGGCGTCGGCAGATCCTGCTGGAGACCCTCGACGAGATCGCGGTGCGCGTCCACCCCAGCACCATCGCCGGGGACGTCAAGGCCCGCGCGGCGGCCACCGTGGACCGCACCGTCGGACGCGCGCTCGTCTCCGCCAACCGGACGGTCACGGCGGCCCGTTCGCAGTTCGTGACCCCCGAGGGCGGCCCGCGCCTCGACCGGGTCGTGCCCGCCGCCGTCGCGGTGGCCGCCGTGGCGGGACTGCTCGTCGTCTCCGCCCGCCGCCGGGGCAGGTGACGGATCGTGCGGGCGGTGGCGGCGCCCGCGCGGTCCTGGGATACGGTCTCTCCGTGAGTCCTACGCCGACCCCTCCCGCCTCGCCTGACAAGCTGCCCATCCGGATGCTGCACGACCGGGTGCTGGTGCGCGCCGACACGGCGGAGGGCGAACGCCGCTCCTCCGGCGGCATCGTCATCCCGGCGACCGCCGCCGTCGGCCGCCGGCTGGCCTGGGCCGACGTGGTGACCGTGGGGCAGAACGTCAGGACCGTCGAGCCGGGCGACCGCGTGCTCTACGACCCGGAGGACCGGGCCGAGGTGGAGGTGCGGGGCGTCTCGTACATCCTCATGCGGGAGCGCGACCTGCACGCCGTGGCCGCCGAGCGGCTCCAGGACGCGGACGGCGCCACGGGGCTGTACCTGTAGGTCACCAGCGCCGGCGCACGGCCGCCTTCCCGCCCGTCACCAGGCTCGCCGGCGGCCTGGTGCAGTGTGCCGAGCCTGGCCGCCCGGACGAACGATCGCCATGCCTCGGTGTCCACCGGCACATCGTAGGGAGGCACAACCGGGGGTTGTGGCCCGCCGGCGGGCGGTTGTGCGGGTGCGGCGGGCGGTCAGGGCCTCCTGACGCCCGGCACGGCGGGCGGGCCGCCGGTCGGGGCGGGTTCCGCCGGTTCCTCGGGCGTGCTCCCGCCGCCGGGCTCCTCGGGCGTCTCGGGTTCCGCCGGTTCGGCGGGTTCCTCAGGGGCGGACGGCTCCGCCGGTTCCGAGGGCTCCTCCTCAGGCTCCGCTGGCGCCTCGGATTCCGCCGGCTCCTCCCCGCCGTCCTCCTCGGGCCCCGGCGACGGCCGCCCGCCGCCCTCGTCGGGCGCCCGGCCGCGTTCCGGACCACGGGGACGCAGCTCGGGGTCCGGCTGCCGTGACCGCAGCGAGAAGTCCCGCTCCTCCTCGCCCTCCAGGGCCTCCGCCGTGTACCGCGCCCAGATCCGCGCGGGGTAGCCGCCGCCGCTGATGCGCTCCTCGCCGCGCACCCCGTACAGCTCCTTCTGCTCCCCGGAGACGGGGTCCTGGCCGAAGACGGCGACGACCGTGGCGAGTTGCGGCGTGTAGCCCGCGAACCAGGCGGCCTTGTCGTCCTCCGCCGTGCCCGTCTTGCCCGCCGCCGGGCGGCCCGCGGCCTGGGCCGCCGCGCCCGTGCCGACGCGTACGACGTCCAGGAGCACCTCGGTCGTGCCGTCCGCCGCCTCGCGGGAGATCGCCCGGTCCGGGTCGCGGCGGGGGAGGTCCACCTTCTCGCCGTTGCGCGTCACCTCGGCGATCAGCGTCACCTCGCGGTGCAGGCCGTGCCGGGCGAGGGTGGCGTACGCGCCCGCGACGTGCACGGTGCTCGGGGTCGCCGTGCCGAGGGAGATGGAGCCCTGCGCCGAGTCGAGGCCGGGGGTGTTCTCCGGGATGCCGAGGGCCACGGCCGTCTCCTTGACGCGGTCGGGGCCGACGTCCTCGCCCATCTGGGCGAAGACCGCGTTGACCGACTGGTCCATGGCCTCGGCGACGGTGATGGTGCCGTAGTCCTCGTCGTTCTCGTTCTCCGGGGCCCAGCCGGTCGGTTCGCCGTCGCGGCCGATCACCTTGCGGCCGCTGTCGCCGTCGTACTCCGTGCGCGGGCCGATGCGGTCGCCGTCCTCCGTCTCGGAACGCCGGTCGAGCGCCGCCGCGTAGACGAACGGCTTGAACGTCGAGGCCGCCTGGTAGTCGCGGCGCGTCGCGTTGTTGACGAACTGCTCGGTGTAGTCGCGGCCGCCGTACATCGCGACGACCTCGCCGCTCGCCACGTCCACCGACGTGGCGCCCACCCGGGCGAAGCGGTCGGGGGCGCTGTCCATGTCGAGCCCGTCGAGGAACGTCTTCTCCACCGCGCGCGCCAGCTGGTCCTGCCGGTCGGGGTCGAGGGTGGTGCGCACGCGGTAGCCGCCGTCGCGCAGGTCGCGCTCCTCCGCGACGCCGTTGGCCCGCAGGTACCCGGCGGCGGCCTCGACCAGGTAGCCGCGCTCGCCCGACAGCTGGTCGGTGGCGATCTCGTCCGGCTCGGGGAACTCCAGGTCCTCGCGCCGCGACTTCTTCAGCCAGCCCTCCTTGACCATGCCGTCGAGCACGTAGTCCCAGCGGGCCACGGCGCGGTCGCGGTTCTCCGGGTCGGCGCGCACGTCGTACGCCCCCGGCGCGTTGAGCAGCGCGGCCAGGTAGGCGCCCTCGGCGGTGTCGAGGTCCTTGGCCTGCTTGCCGAAGTAGGCGCGTGCGGCGGCCTGGATGCCGTACGCGTTCCGGCCGAAGTAGCTGGTGTTGAGGTAGCCCTGGAGGATGTCGTCCTTGCTCTCCTCCCGGCCCAGCTTCACCGCGATGACCAGCTCCTTCGCCTTGCGCCCGAGGGTCTGCCGCTGGTCCAGGTAGTAGTTCTTCACGTACTGCTGCGTGATGGTCGAGCCGGACTGCTTGCCCTCGCCGCGCACCATGTTCCACACCGCGCGGGCCATGGCCTGCACGTCCACGGGCGGGTCGTCGTAGAAGCTGCGGTCCTCGGCGGCCAGCACGGCGCGGCGCACCGTCAGCGGGACGTCGTCCAGCGGCACGTTCTCCCGGTTCACCTCGCCCGCCACGGCGATCTCCGAGCCGTCCGCGTACAGGTAGACGTTGCTCTGCGCCGCTGCCGCCGCCTTGGGTTCGGGGATGTCCACCAGGAAGTACAGGGTGACGAGGCCGCCCATGGCGAGCAGGACCACCAGCAGGACGGCGCCGAGGGCCCCGCGCCAGGTGGGCACCAGGCGCCGCCAGCCGCGGCGGTCGCGCCGCCGCCCGTCCTGTCCGTCCGGGGGAACGGCCGCCCGCCGCGAGGGCCACTGCCGCCAGCGGGCGCCGCGTCCCGCCCGCCCGTCGCTGTCGTCGCTCATGGCTGCCGTCACGCCTCCCGCACGGTGCGTCCGCCCGCCGTCGCGGTCCGTGAGAACCACTCTGGCACCGGGCGCGCCGAACCCCCCGTGCGGTTCCCCCGTCCGGGGACCGGCTCACCCGGAAGGAGGGCGCCGGCGCCTTTCCCGTGGCGCCGGGCCACTGGGCCCGGGGAGACGGCGCGGGACGCCGGTGACACGCGTGCCGGGCGCTCGCTCAGGTGAGAACCTCTCCGGCTTCGCTGCGCAGCGCGCCATCATCCACCACCCGCTGACGCCGGCCGCCGAAGCGGGCCGCGGAACGCTTCCGGGGGACGCGCCGCCGGGCAGGGGGGAACCTCGCCGCGTTACCGCATCGCCCGGGTGTGCCCGGTACGCGTGGCGATCCGGTGCCTTGCGATGCACGGCGTCCGACGACGCGGACCGACCCGCCACGATCCGGACGACCCACCTACAGCGTGCGGTCGGCGCCCTGGGCGAGCCGGGCCAGGTCCACGGCCTCGGCCATCGCGCGGTAGCCCGCGTCGCTGGGGTGCAGCCCGTCGCCCGAGTCGTAGCGCGGCAGCAGGCGGTGCGGGCGGGCGGGGTCGCGCAGGACGCGGTCGAAGTCGAGGACGGCGTCGAAGACGCCGCCCGCGCGGACGCGGGCGTTCACCTGCTGCCTGACGCGTTCGATCGCCACGGCCTCGTCGCGGTCCCAGTCGAACGGCGTGAGCGTCGCGCCGACCACGTGCAGCCCGGCGGCGCGCGCCTCCTCGGCGAGCCGGGTGAGGCCCGCGACGACCACGTCGGGGTCGGTCACGTGCGGGCTGATGATCAGGTCGTTGATGCCCAGCTGGAGGACGAGCGTGCGGGCGCCCTCCTCGTGCAGGACGTCGGCGGCGAGCCGCCGCTCCCCGCTCGCCCCGTAGAACAGGCGGTCGAACGGAGCGTCGAACAGCAGCCGGTTCCCGCTGATGCCCTGGTTGAGCACCGCCATCCTGGGCGCGCCCGGTTCGTCGCGCAGCCGGGCGGCGAGGAAGTCGGTCCAGCGGCGGTCGGTGTCGGGCGTGGAGGTGACGCCGTCGGTCAGCGAGTCGCCGAGGACGACGACGGCGCCGTCCGTGTAGGGCGTGAAGACCTGGACGCCGGTCACGTAGCGCCAGTGCTGCGTCGTCTCCGTGTACGCGGCGCCGCTCTCGTCGCCCGCCAGGTCGCCGACCGCCGCGTAGCCGGTCTGCTGGGCGACGCGGTGGTACGTCACCGGTCCTGACGGCTCGGGCGCGTACACCGTGACCAGCAGGTGGGCCGCCGCCGGGACGTCGAGGTCCACGGGGTCGCTGACCGCCGTCTCACCCGCGGGCACGGTCACCGACGTGCCGCCGCCGAACGTCAGCCGCCGCATCGTGCCGGGGCGCGCCCCGGGGCCGCGGTCCGCCGCGAGGGCCACCGTGACGTCCGTGAACGTCACGGGGCGCGTCCCGTACCGGTTGGTCAGCTCGACGCGCGCCCGGCTGCCGCCGACCGACGCCGCCACCACGTTCCGCAGCGACCTGCCGGGCAGCCCGTCGCGCGTCCCCGGCTCCGCGCCGGAGGCCGCCCCCGACCACGTCCCCACCCACTCGCCGCTCGCCGCGGGCCGCGCCTCGGGCGCGGGCACCGCCTCGGGCGCCGGGGCCGCCGCCACGTCCCGCCGGGTGTCCCGGCCCGCGCCGACGGCCACGAGGACGCCGAGCAGGACGGCCAGCAGGCCCGCGAGCAGGGCGAATCCCCACCGTGCTCTCACCACTCCCACCGGCATATCGTCCCACGATCGGACGAGCCCGGCTCACTCGGCCGGAGGACACGGCCGCCCCGTACGGCGTACCCGCCCCGTTCGCCCCGCCGGGACGGGACAATCGGAAGCATGGACGAGACAACGGTGCTCAGCCCCGGCGACGCCGCCCGCGCGAGCGGGCTGCGGCGCATGAAAGCGGTCGCGACGGGGCTGCTGCTCCTGGTGACGGTGGTGTACGCGCTCGCGAACTGGGCCGAGCACCAGGGGGCGGGCGCCTGGGCGGGGTACGTCGCGTCCGCCGCGGAGGCCGGGATGGTCGGCGCGCTCGCCGACTGGTTCGCCGTCACCGCGCTCTTCCGGCACCCGCTCGGGATGCCCATCCCGCACACCGCGATCATCCCCACCAAGAAGGACCAGCTCGGCCAGTCGCTCGGCGACTTCGTCGGCGAGAACTTCCTCGCCGCCGACGTCGTCCGCGACCGGCTCGCCGCCATCGGCATCGCCGGCCGCCTCGGCGCCTGGCTCGCCCGCCCCGAGAACGCCGACCGCGTCACCGCCGAACTGGCCACCGCCGTGCGCGGCGGCCTCACCGTCCTGCGCGACGCCGACGTCCAGGCCGTACTCGGCGAGGCCATCACCCGCCGTGTCGGCTCCGCCGAGGTCGCCCCGCACCTCGGCCGCCTGCTGGAGCGCACCGTCGCCGACGGCGGGCACCGCCGCACCGTGGACCTCTTCGTCGGCCAGGCGCACGACTGGCTGGTCAAGCACCGCGACACCGTCCTCACCGCGGTCGAGGGCGGCGCGCCCGGCTGGACCCCGCGCTTCGTGGACCGCCGCGTCGGCGACCGCGTCCACCGCGAACTGCTGCGCTTCGTCACCGAGATGCGCGACGCGCCCGACCACCCGGCGCGCACGGCGCTCGACCGCTTCCTCACCGACTTCGCCCGCAGGCTCCAGGACGACGCGGAGACCCGCGCCCGCGTCGAGAGCCTCAAGTCCGAACTCCTCGCCCGCCCCGAGATCCAGGACCTCATCGCCTCCGCCTGGGCCAACGTGCGCGCCATGATCATGACGGCGGCCGAGGACGAGCGCAGCGCCCTGCGGCTGCGCGCCCGCGCCGCCGTACTGGCCGCCGGGAACCGGCTGGTGACGGACGCGCGGCTGCGCGCCAAGCTCGACGGCTGGGTCACCGACGCCGCCGTGTACGTCGTCTCCGGCTACCGCGCCGAGATCACGTCCCTCATCAGCGACACCGTCTCCTCCTGGGACGCGCGCACCACCTCGCGCAAGATCGAGCTGCACATCGGCCGCGACCTCCAGTTCATCCGGCTCAACGGCACCGTCATCGGCGCGCTCGCCGGGCTCGCCATCCACACCGTCACCCGGCTGCTCGGCGGCTGAGGGCCGGTAGGATGAGCCGCCGGGCGGCCGTGATGGAACTGGCAGTCATGCTGGGTTTAGGTCCCAGTGCGCTCGCGCGCGTGAGGGTTCGAATCCCTCCGGCCGCACCACCCGTCCCCCGGGTAGCGTGGGCATCGCAAGGCGACCTGCTTCCCGCGTTCCTCCAGGAGGATCGAGCACATGGCAACCACACGCACCGCGACGACGAACTGGGCAGGCCCCCTGATGGGAGGCTCGGGCACCGTCGCCCTCGACTCCTCGGGCGTCGGCTCGTTCGACGTCACCTGGGCGTCCAGGGCGGAGGACCCGAACGGCAGGACCAGCCCCGAGGAGCTGATCGCCGCGGCCCACTCGTCCTGCTTCTCCATGGCGCTCTCGCACGGCCTCGCCGGGGCCGGCACGCCGCCCGAGACGGTGCAGACCCAGGCCGACGTCACGTTCCAGCCGGGCGAGGGCATCACCGGCATCGTGCTGCGCGTCAAGGCGCGCGTGCCCGGCCTGTCCGCCGAGGACTTCCAGGCGGCGGCCGAGAACGCCAAGGCCAACTGCCCCGTCAGCAAGGCCCTGGCGGGTGCGCCCATCTCGCTGGAGGCCGAACTGCTGGCCTGACCCGGCCCGTCCGCCCGCCCGGCGCCGCGCTTCCCGTCCCGGGGGCGCGGCGCCGTCGCGTTCCGGGAACGTTCGGGCACCCTCCGGCGTTGCTGCTGGTAGATTCCGAACATCCCGGTGAATGCCGGGCGTTCACCGACCGGGGGGCCGTATGGACATCGAACTCGCCGACCTGCTCGCCTCTCTGAGGTCCGAGATCGGCCGCGCGCGGCTCGACGCGGAGGGCGCGGACGTCCGCTTCCGCATCGACTCCATCGACCTCGAACTCCAGGTCGCCGTCGAGCGCACCGCCGAGACGGACGCGGGCGTGCGCTTCTGGGTCGTCTCGCTCGGCGGCAAGGGCGCCGCGAAGTCCGCCGAGACGCACGTCGTGCGGATCGGCCTGTCCGCCGAGACCGCCGCCGGCGGCGCCGTGCTGACCGGCGACGACGTGTCCGGCCTCCTCGCCGGAGACTGACCGGGGGATGGGCCCGTTCGACCCCGCCCGCGTCGCCGAACTGGTCGTCGGGCGGGGCACCTCCTACGGCTCCGGGTACCGCATCGGCTCCCGGCTCGTCCTGACGGCGGCCCACCTCTTCGACCGCGCCGGCGGTACGGGCGGCGGGGAGACGGCCTGTACCGTCCACCTCGGCGGGGACGCCACCGGCCGGCCCGGCACCCTCGTGTGGCGCGGCGACGGGCACGACATCGCCCTCGTCCGCCTCGGCGGGGACGCCGCGCCGGGCACCGTCCCGCCCGTCGCCCTCGGCACGCTGCGCGGCGGCGTGGGCCGCGTCCCGTTCACCGCCGTCGGCTTCCCCGCGTTCGCGCAGCGCCCCGCGTCCGGCGCGGTCACCGGGCTGCGGCGGCGGGACAGCCGCCAGATCGACGGCTTCGTCCAGCTGGGCTCCAACGTCAAGTCGGGCCTGCTGGACCTGTCCGTCACCTCGGCCCCGCCCCTGCCCGCGGCACCGGGCGCGGGCGACCCGTGGCAGGGCATGTCGGGCGCCGCCCTGTTCGTCCGCGACGGGACGCTCCTCGTCGGCGTGCAGAGCGGCCGCCTGCCCGCCGCCGGGACGGGCGGCGCGGAGGCCGTGGCGCTCGCCGCCGCCCTGGACGACCCGGCGTTCACGGACCAGCTGGTCCTGGACGGCGTACGCCCCCTGCCGGTGCCGGTCGACCCGCCGGACCGGCCCGCCCGCGACCCGCTGGCCGCCGTCCTGCCGCAGCAGGAGGTCGTCGAGGGCCTCGGCGACTTCGGCAGGAACCTCACGCCGGAGCGGCTGCCGTTCGTCAGTCCGGGCAGCACCCACGAGGCCGACCCCGACAACCTCTTCCGCCGCCTCGTCGCCTCCGCCGACCGGGGCGTGCTGCTGGTCGGCGCGGCCGGGACGGGCAAGACCCGTACGTGCATGGAGGTGGGCCGCAGGGCGCTGGCCGCCGGGTGGCGCGTGCTGCACGTCCTGCCGGGTGAGGACGCGTCGGTCACCGACGAGGTGGCCGAGCGGGTGTTCGCCGAGCCGGGGCCCGTGCTGGTCGTCGTGGACTACCTCAACGAGTCGCTGCTCGACCTGCCCGCGCTGCGGCACCGCTTCATCCCGGAGGCGCACCGCCGGGGCGTGCCCGTCGCGCTGCTGGCGTCCGTACGGCCCGGCTGGCTGCGGCGGGCCGACCGCGCGCTGCTGCACGAGCTGTTCGACGAGGTCGCGCTGCGGCAGGACGAGGCGTTCCAGCAGGAGGTGACCGACCGGGCGCTGAGCACCGTCGCCCGCGAGGCCGTGGACAAGCTCGGCATGGACTGGATGCTGTCGGTCTGCGGGCGCCGCCCCATCGTCGCCCTGCTGATCGCCCAGGAGATCGAACGCCGCGTCGCCGCCGGGCGGCCCGTCCTGGCCACGGTCGGGCTGCGCTCGGGCGGCGAGCTGGCCGCCTGGCTGGAACGCAGGCTGCGCGAGGACGGCCTGGCCGTCGAGGGCGGCGGGGACGCGTTCACGCCCGCGCGCGCCTCGCCCGCGCTGGTCGCGGCGGCGGCGGCCGTGGCCGCCTGCCCGCAGCAGCGCACGGAGGTGACCGCCGCCGCGCGCGCCGCCCTGGCCGGGGCCCCGGAGGGCTCCCCGGCGGCGGAGGACATCGTCGCCACGCTGGTCTCCCTGCGCTGGCTCGAACCGGGGGGCCCCGCGGACACCGCCCTGTCCGTGGCGCACGACCTGGTGGCCGACCAGCTGGTCCACTCCGTCGTCCTGCCCGAGCCGGACGCCGCCCCCGACCGCGCGAACGCCGACGCCCTCCTCGCCGGCTGCCTCACCCACCCGCGCACGCTGGGCCGTTACGCCGTCACCCTCGGGCGGCTCGTCAACGACCTCGCGCTCGCCGGGAGCGACGGGCGGATCACGCCCGTGCTCGACGCCTGGTTCGCCGGGCACACCGCCGGGATCGGCCGCCTCGTGCGGACGGACAGCGACGTCGGCGGCTACGCGCTCGGCGCCCTGTGCTCGGGCCCGCCCTGGTCGGCCGCGGCCGTGCGCGGCTGGGGCGAGGTCGTGACGCCGTGGCTGACCGACTTCGGTACGGGCCCGAACGCCCGCCATCTCCTCTACAAGGGCCTGCGCTATCTCCCGACGGAGGGCGCCCCGCTGCTGGTCCCCACCGCGCTCGCCTGGCTCGTGCGCAACGGGCACGCGCTGCACGCCAGCTTCGTCCTCGGCCCGCTGCTGTTCCGCACCGACCTCGCCCCCGCCGACGCCGCCCGCGCCGTCCGCACCGCCCACTCGTGGCTCGACGTCCACGGCACGGCGGTGGAGGCGCGCTTCGTCCACGGGCCGCTGCTGACGCGCGCCGACCCCGGCTCGCCGGAGGCGGCGGCGGCCGTCGCCGGGGCGCTCGCCTGGCTGGAGACGTACGGCGGCGCGGGCGATGCGCAGCACGTCCTGGGGCCGCTGCTGCTGCGCCCCGACCTGCCGCCGCAGGACGCGGAACGGGCCGTCGCCACCGCGTTCGCCTGGCTCGGCGCGCGTCCGGGCGGCGGTGGCTGGCAGTTCGTGCTGGCGCCGCTGCTGGCGCGGGCGGGCCTGCCGCCCGGCGACGCGGCGCGCGCCCGTGGGCTCGCGTTCGCCTGGCTGGAGGGCCAGGGCGCGGCCGACGGGAGCCAGTTCGTCCTGCGGCCCCTCCTGATGCGCGCCGACCTGACGGCGCGGGAGATGCGGACGGCGGTCGGCACGGCCCTGGCCTGGCTGGGGGAGGAGGGCGAGGCGGGCGACGCGCAGTTCGTCCTGGCGCCGCTGCTGGCACGGGCCGACCTGCCGCCCGGCGAGGCGGCGCGCGCCGTCGCGCGCGCCCGCGCCTGGCTCACGGTCCACGGCGCCCTCCCGCAGGCCACCTTCGTCCTGCGCCCGCTGCTCGCCCGCGCCGACCTCGGCCCAGGCGACGCCGAACACGTCGTCGGCACGGCCCTCGGCTGGCTGCGCGACCGCACCGACGCCGTCGAGGCGCAGTTCGTGCTGGCGCCGCTGCTGGCGCGCGCCGACCTCGGGCGCAGCCGGTCCGCGCGCGCCGTCGGGACGGCGCTGACCTGGCTGGACCGGCACGGCGACGTCGCGGAGGCGCAGTTCGTCCTCGCCGCGCTGCTGGCCCGCACCGACCTGTCACCCGCCGACGCGGCGGTGGCCAACCGTACGGCCCTGGCCTGGCTCGACGGCCACGGCGACCACGCCGACGCGGGGTTCGTCCTGCGCCCGCTGCTCGCCAGGGACGACCTCGCCCCGGACGACGCCCGCCTGGTCGCGGACCGCGCCCTCACCTGGGCCCGCGGCCACGCCCACCGTGCCGACGCCGACTTCCTGCTCGGCGCCCTGCTGCGGCACCTGCGGCGCGAGGACATCCCGCCGGACGTCATCGGCCTGGTCGACACCTGGGTCACCGAGCACCTGCCCGACGGCGACTTCACCTACCTCAGCAAGTGGGTGCTGCGCAGGCGGCTGATGAGTCCCGCCGTCTTCGACGCCCTGCTCACCTGGTGCCGCACCCACGGGGACAGCGACGACCTGTTCCACCGGATGGCGGGCGCCGGGCCGGCCGTCGCCCCGTACATCCGCCGCACGGACCGGGCGTACCGCTGGCTCGACGCGGTGGAGGCCTGCCTCGACCTGGCGGAGCAGCGCGGCCCCGCGGCGAACGTCGACGGCGTCCTCGACACGATCATCTGCAACCTCGCGGACTGCTTCACCGCCGGTATCGCCGCCGCCCGCGCCGACGACCACATCCAGCGCTGGGCGGCCCTCCCGTTCGCGATGAACCCGTCGGTCTTCGTCTACAAGGCGCAGATCGTCCGCCGCTGTCACGCCATGATCCTCTCGGGCCGCTACGCCCCACCCGACGCCGAAGCCCTGGCCCGCCGCCTGCACACGTGGATCTCCCACTGGCACACGTACACAGAGCGCACCTCACTGCTGGCCTACATCACGACGCACATGCTGCCCGCCAAGGACTGACCCAACTCGACTGCGCCGCCGGGTGGTCATGCTGCCGCCATGGCCTGGTTCACCCTGCTGAGCGCCGTGGTCGGCGCGCTGATCGCCACCGGGTCCACCGCCTTCCTGGACCACCGCCGCCGGCGCCGCGACCGCTCCGACCAGGGCCGGACGCTGCGCCGCGAGCTGTACGGCGCGTACCTGGCCCAGCTGTCGGCCACCAGGAACGACTTCCGCAGCCTCGCGCGCGACGAGACCGCCACCGTCGCCGAACGGGCCGCGGCCGCCCGCGACAGCTTCGCCCCCTGCTGCGGCCTGCGCTACCAGGTCGCCGTCACCGCGCCCGCCGCCGTCGTCACGGCCTCGGAGGCGACGTTCCGCCGCCTGCGCGACATGCGCGAGACCGTCTCCGACGGCACCCTGGCGGGCGAGACGCCCTACGACCGCGCCGGGGGCCACTACGAGGACGCACTGGCACTTTCGCCCCGGGTCGGCCGGCGCCGGCGAGGTACGGCTGCTGTTCGTCTTCGACCCTGACAGGCAGGCCGTCATCCTGGTCGGGGGTGACAAGGCCGGCAATTGGTCCGGCTGGTACCGGAAGGCCGTCCCGCGGGCGGAAGAGGCGTATGCACAGCATCTGGAACGCATCGACTGAAAGGACGGAAGCGATGGCACCGGACCACTCGAAAGATCCGCAGGCCGTTTCCTGGGACAGGCTCACCGAGGAGTTCGGCTTCACCGGCGCCGAGAAGGAGCAGATCGCCCGCGGCGCTCAGCGGATGATCACCGCTTCCCGTGTGCATCGGCTCGCCGAGGTCCGGAAGCGCCAGCACACCACACAGGTGGAGGTCGCGCGGGCGATGGGTGTCACGCAGGCGCGGGTGTCCCGCATCGAGTGACGCCACCGCGGGGGCCGGTGTAGCAGACTGCGACCGTACGGGTCCCGTCGCCGCAGGGACGGTGGGGCCGATGAGCCGGTGTGAGGAGTGGTCGCGTGTCCGTGGTGAAGATCAACGTGCTGACGGTGCCCGAGGAGCGGCGGGAGGAGCTGGAGGAGCGGTTCGGGGCGCGGGCCGGGATGGTCGAGGGGGAGGACGGCTTCGAGTGGTTCGAGCTGCTGCGGCCCGTCGAGGGCACGGACCAGTACCTCGTGTACACCCGCTGGCGCAGCGAGGAGGACTTCCAGAAGTGGTTCGACGGGTCCATGCGGCAGGCGCACCAGGGCGGCGGTCGGCGGCCCGCCGCCGCGGGGGCGACGCTGTGGTCCTTCGATGTCGTGCAGCAGGCGGCGCCCAGGAAGGGCTGACGGGCGGTCAGCGCGCCGTACGCCAGGCGGCCTCGAACGTGTCGGCGGGGATCTCCAGCGGCGCGAGGTCCGGGTCGTAGAGGTCGCTCGGCGGGTTGAACAGCCAGTCGTCGGGCCCCGAGCGCATGCCCTCGCCCGAGGGGGCGATCTCGATCTGGCGCAGGCGGCGCCCGTCCGGGCCGAGTTCGCACAGGTGGACCGCGCCCGCGTCGCCGTCCATGCGCAGGTGGACGCGGTCGCGGCCGGCCAGGGCGCCGAAGCCGGGCCGGTCGCGCTGGGCGTCGCGTGCCGCCCGGAAGGACGACAGCGGGTTGGGGTGCGGCGCGTCGAGGTCCACCTCGGGCAGCGGCGCGTCCAGGGCGCGTGCCCAGCTCAGCACCTGTTCGGACGTCACGACTTCGACCCCGGCGCAGGCGAGCACGACGGCCTCGGCGGAGGAGGCGCGCACCCACCACCACAGCGCGCCCATGCCGTAGTCGTGCGTGACCAGGAAGCGTTCCACCCGGGGAGCCTATCCGGCGGGCGGCTGGGCGGTTCCTGGGACGGGTAGGTACTTCCGAACTGCTGAGCGGAAGTGGTGGTGCGGATGAGACGGCGCACGGTGATCGCGGGCGGTATCGGCCTGGCGGCGGCGGGGGCGGTGTCCGGGGGCCGCGCTGTGGCGCGGCAGCGCGCGGCGGACGGCACGTACGGCGAACTGCTCGACCGCTGGCGCGCCGTGCTCGTCGGCCCCGGCACGCCCGGCGGCCCGTACGCCGACGCGTACGCCCGCTCGGTCGCCGCGCAGGACCGTACCGCCGTCGCCCGGCTGGCCACGCTGCTCACCGCCGACGACGCCCCCTCGCCCTGGGCCGACCTGCCGCTCGGCGAGGACCCGGCGCTGTCCGCGAACGTCACCGCCGCCGCCGACCGCCTGCGGTCCATCGCGGTGGCCACCGCCACCCCCGGCGGACAGCTGTACGGGGACGCGGACGCCGCCGCCCGCGCAGGGGCCGGCTTCCGCGTCCTGTGGCGCGCCCGCTACCACGCCGGGCAGACGCAGTACGGCAACTGGTGGGACTGGGAGATCGGCACCCCGCGCGCCCTGACCGACGCCCTGACCCTCCTCGGCCCCGCCGTGGACGCCGCGACCGCGGCCGGACTCCTCGCCGCCGTCGACCACTTCGTCCCCGACCCGCGCCGCATGCTGCGCGGCGAACTGGAGTCCACGGGCGCCAACCGCGTGGACCTGTGCCGCGTCGTCGCCGTCCGGGGCGCGCTCGGCGCCGACGCGGAACGGCTCGCGCTGGCCGCCACGTCCCTCGCCGGGGTGCTGGATCCCGTTCCGGTGGGCGACGGATTCCACGCCGACGGGTCGTTCATCATGCACACCTCGGTCGCCTGTCCGGGGACCTACGGTGAGGTCCTTGTCCGCGGCATGGCCGAGCTGATGCGGCTGCTGGTGGACACCGAGTGGGACGTCGCCGCCCGCGAACGCACGCTGACGACGGCGGCGGTGGACGGCACGTTCATCCCCCTCACACAGCGCGGCCTGATGCCCGACGCGCTGCGCGGGCGCGCCATCGCCCGGCACAACGCGACCGACGCCGACGACGGCTTCAAGCTGGCCGCCGACCTCCTCCTGCTCGCCGACGCCCTCCGGGCGGGCGAGGCGCCGGACGCCGCCCGGCTGCGCGGCACCGCCAAGGCCTGGCTGACGCACAACACTTGGCGCGATCTCGCCGTCCGCCCTCCCGCGCAGGTCGCCCTGGCGGGTACGGTGCTCGCCGACGACGCGGTGGCCCCCCTGGGCGGGCCCCTCGGCCACTTCGGCTACGACAGCATGGAGCGCTACGTCCACCGCCGCCCCGGCTGGGCGTACTGCCTGTCGCTCAACTCCGACCGCGTCGCCCGCTACGAGTACATGAACGGCGAGAACGCCCACGGCTGGCACACGGGCGACGGCGCCTCCCTGCTCTTCACGGACGGCGACCCCTACCCGTACACCGACGCCTACTGGCCCACCTGCGATCCCAAACGCCTCGCGGGCACCACCGTGGACACCGCGCCGCTCCCCGTCGGCGCGGGCGGGGACAACGACCATGTGCCGCTGTCCGGCACCCGCTGGTCCGGCTCCGTACGCCTCGGCGACACGGCGCTCGCGGGCTGCGACCTGCGCGGTACGGACTCGACGCTGCGCGCGCGCCGCTCCTGGCTGTTCCTGGACGACGCCGTGCTCACGGCGGGCTCCGGCATCACCGCGACCGGCGGACGCCGCATCGAGTCCGTCGTCGAACACCGCCAGCGCCCAGGCGCGTTCACTGTGGACGGCACACCCCAGCAGCACGCCCCCGGCGAGACACGCGCCCACCCCGGCGCACGCTGGGCGCACCTCGGCGGGACGGGCGGCTATGTCTTCCTGCACACGTCCGCGTCCGGCACGACGCGCAGCCTCCGCGAGGACCGCGAGGGCGCGTGGAGCGACATCCGGCAAGGCGGCCCGGCGGCGCGCCTGACACGGCGGTACCTGACGCTGTGGCACGACCACGGCACCGACCCGGCGGACGCCGCGTTCGCCGACCTGCTGCTGCCGGGCGCGTCCGCCGAAGGAACCGCCGAACGGGCCGCGGCGCCCGGCGCGGAGGTGCTGCGGCTCGACGGGGAGGCGCACGCCTTCCGGGCGGGGCAGGTCACGGCGGCGCTGTCTTTCACCGGGGGCACGGCCTTCACCGCGGGCGCAGCCGCGGGGATCACCGTGGACGGCCCGTGCGCGGTCCTCGTACGCGAGGGGGAGGGGACGCTGCGGGTGGCGGTCGCGGACCCGTCCCGTTCCGTACCGGCGGTCACCGTGCGGATCGCGGGCACCGGACAGTACCGCGCGCTGCGGTCGGCGGACGCGGGGGTCACCGTCCTGGGCACGGGCCGCGCCGGACTGCGGCTGCGCGCGGAGACGGGCGGCACGCGGGGCGCGAGCCTCACCGCGGAGTTCACCACCGCCGGGGCACCGGCACCCACGGCGGATGTCACGGAGATCGCGCCCGAAGCCGACGCCACCGTGCGCGGCGGCGCGTACGCCGAACAGAACGACGGCACGGGCGATGTCCTGACAGTGCGCCACGCCCAGCAGGCCGACGACACCCGGCGCGCCTACCTCCGCTTCCGCCTGCGCGGCCACCACAGGGTCGAGCGCGCAGTGCTGTGGGTGTACGGCGCGATCCCCAAGGACCCGGACAGCAGGGCGTCCGACATGCTGCACCACCCCCTGCGGGCCCACTCGACCGCGCACACCGCGCGCTGGGACGAACGCCGCATCACGTGGAACACCGCGCCCGCCCCCGTCGCGGCGCTGGGGGAGGGGCTGCTCACCACCTACCCCGACTGGACGGGCATCGACGTCACCGACGCCGTACGGGCCGCCACCGGGCGGGGCGGCGGCGGGGACGTCACGTTCGTCCTGGCCCAGGACACCGAGGGGCCCGCCATGCTGCTGGACAGCCGCACCGGCGGGACAGGCCACGCGCCCCGGCTGGCCGTCGTCACACGGTGAGGGACAGCAGCGTCGGCGCGGCCTGCCGGTTCAGCGCCTCCGCGGCCTTGCGCAGCCGGTGCGCCTGCCCGACCGGCAGCGACAGCGCGAGGCAGCCCACGGACGCGCCCGCCGTCAGCGGGACGGCCGCGCACAGCGTCCCGATCGCGTACTCCTGGAGGTCGAGCACCGGCATCGTCGCGGGCTGCCGGTCCAGCGCGCTCAGCAGGACGCGCGGGTCGGTGATGGTGCGGGAGGTGAGCCGGGCGGCCTTGTGGCGCGCCAGGTGGTCGCGGCGCCCGTCGTGGTCGAGCTGGCCGAGCAGGCACTTGCCGATCGCGGTGGCGTGCGCCGCCGACCTGAAGTCCACCCACTCGTTGACGGTCGGCAGCAGCGGGGCCTCGGAGGTGTGCGTCACCTCCAGCTCGCCGTCCGCGTACCGCCCGAGGTACACCGCCGCGCCGACCGCGTCGCGCAGGGCGTCCAGCGCCTGCTGAAGCTTCTCCTGCCGCACCACCCGCCCGCCCTCGCCGCTGCCGCCGAGCCGCAGGAGCCCGTCACCGGGGACGTACCCGCCGTCCGGCAGGCGCCGGATGTACTCGTCGCGGTCGAGCAGCCGCAGCAGTTGGGCCAGCCGCGTGGGCGGCAGGCCGGTCCTGCTCGCCAGTTCGTCCTCGCGCAGGCCGTCGGGGTGCCCCGCTATCGTCTCCAGCAGCCTCATCGCGTGCCGCACGGAGTGGAACGGTGTGGTCCGCCCGCACGTGATCGCCACGTTCGCCTCCTGACAGCGCCGGTCCGGTGAGCGGCGGATTCCAGCGTAGCGACGAACGGCCGTCCGGACGTGCCGGTTCCGGCCGTTCGCCGCCCGCCGGAGAGGCACGCGGCGCCACATGCGGGCGGGGGGTCACAGCACCGTGCTGAGGAACTCCCGCGTCCTGGCGTTCTCCGGGTCGCTGAAGATCTTGTCGGGCGAACCCGACTCCACGATCCGGCCCTTGTCGAACATGAGGACCGCGTCCGAGATGTCCCGGGCGAAGGTCATCTCGTGCGTCACGCACAGCATGGTGATGTCGGTGCTGTGCGCGATGTCCCGCAGCACGTCGAGCACGCCCGCGACCAGTTCGGGGTCGAGCGCCGACGTCACCTCGTCGAGCAGCAGCACCTGCGGGCGCATCGCCAGCGCGCGGGCGATCGCGACGCGCTGCTGCTGGCCGCCGGACAGCTGGCTCGGGTACTTGTCGAGCTGCTCGGACAGGCCGACCAGCTCGATCAGTTCGCGGGCACGCTGCTCCGCCTCGTCCTTGGAGAGGCCGAGGACGTGGACCGGCGCCTCCATCACGTTGCGCAGGACCTTCATGTTCGGGAAGAGGTTGAACTGCTGGAAGACCATGCCGATCTTCTTGCGCACCTCGCGGACGTGGCGGTCGCCCGCCTTGACGAGGCGGCCGCCACGCTCCTCGTGGGTCAGCAGGTCGCCGTCCACGCGGATGGTGCCCTCGTCGGGGGTCAGCAGCGTCATCAGCAGGCGCAGGATCGTCGTCTTGCCGGAGCCGGACGGGCCGATCAGCGTGACGTGCTTGCCCGCCGCGACGGAGAAGTCGAGCCGGTCGAGGACGGTCGTCCCGCCGAAGCGCTTGGTGACGTTCTCGAAGCGCACCAGCTCGCTGCCCGCGGCGCGGCTGTCCGGCTTCGTGAGCACGTCCGGCACCAGCGGGTCGGCGACGGTCGGCTCGGCGGCGGTCGGCTCGGCGGCGGGGGTCTCGTTGGCGGGGGTCTCGGGGTTCTCAGCTGGTGACGGCAAGGCGGCGCTCCAGAAGTCGGATGAGCAGAGAGGCGGGGTAGGCGATGACGACGAAGGCGACGCCGACGATGACGTACGCCTCGCTGGTGAAGGTCTCGTTGCTGAAGCTCTTGGCCTCTCCGAACATGTCCAGCGCCCCGATGATGGCGATCATCGGGGAGTCCTTCAGCATCGCGATGACGTAGTTGCCGAGCGCGGGGACGACGCGGCGGATCGCCTGCGGCAGGATGACCGCGATCCACGTCCGCGAGCGCGGCAGGCTCAGCGCGGTCGCGGCCTCCCACTGGCCGGCCGGCACACCGCCGATACCGGCGCGGTAGACCTCGGCCGTGTACGTCGAGTAGTGCAGGCCGAGACCGATGATCCCGGTCGTGAGCGGGGACATCGAGGGACCCCACTCCGGCACCACGTAGAACAGGAAGAAGAGCTGCACGAGCAGCGGCGTGCTGCGGATGAACTCCGTGACCGCGGTCACCGGCCACCGCACCCACCGGTACGGCGACCGCTGCGCCATGGCCCACACGAGGCCGAGCGCGAACGCGATCAGGGAGCCGAGCACCAGCGCCTGGAGGGTGAGCTGTACACCGTCCCAGAAGCGCGGCATGTAGTCGTCGACGACGTCCCAGTCGAAGGTCATCGGGCCGCACCCCCCGCCGTCAGCGCGCCGGCGCCCTCACCGGCGTCCTGCCGGAGCCCCTTGCCCAGCAGCCCGCCGCGCGGTGGCGCCTGCCCGACGCCCGCCTTGGCGCGCCGCTCCAGCAGGCGCATACCGCGGGTGAGGACGAAGGCCAGGGCGAAGTAGACGACGAGCAGCAGCGTGTAGACGGGCGCGCTCTCGTTGTTCGCGAAGCGGACCAGGTTCGCCGCGAACGTCACGTCGGCCACCATGATCACGGAGACCAGCGAGGTGCCCTTCAGCAGTTCGATCAGCAGGTTGTTGAACGGGGGCACCATCTCGGGCCAGGCCTGCGGGATCTCGATGCGCCGCAGCCGCTGTGCCCGGCTGAAGCCCAGCGCGACCCCCGCCTCGCGCTGTGCGGCCGGTACGGCGGCGAGCGCGCCGCGCACGATCTCCGACCCGTACGCGCCGTACGTCAGGCCGAGCGCCAGGACGCCCGCCCACATCGGGACGAGCTGCCAGCGCAGCATGAGCGGCAGTGAGAAGACGAGGAAGAACATGAAGACGAGCGCCGACATGCCCCGGAAGATCTCGAAGTAGCAGCCCGCGAGGAAACGGACGATCCACAGGCGCGACGTCCGCAGCGTGCCGATGAGGAACGCCACCGCGGCGGCGAACAGCGCGCTGTAGACGGTCACCTGGATCGTGATCCAGATCCCCGGCAGGAAGTAGGTGGTGAACATGCCCTGGGTCATCATCGGCACAGCTCCTCGGCCGTGAGGTCGGTCATCTCCGCCTCGGTGAAGCCGAAGGGGCGCACGATCTCCAGCAGCTCGCCGCTGTCCTTGAGGCGGTGCAGCTCCTCGTTGAACGCGTCCCGCAGGTTGCGCTCGGTGAGGCGGAACGCGAAGCCTCCGGCGCCGAGCGCGGGCTCGCCGTCCACCATGGGCTGGAACGGCTCGCTCGCCTCCGCGCGGCTGCTGCCCTCGGTGACGCCGGTGACCGTCACGTTCGTCCCGGCGAACGCGTCCACCCGGCCCTGCGACACGGCGTCGAGCCCGGCGACCTGGTCGGGGAGGATGAGCACGTCGCTGCTCGGGATGCCGGCCGCCGCGGCGTACCCGATCTGGGAGTACGCCTGGCCGGTCGCCATCCGCAGGCCCTTCTCGGCGATGTCCTCGTACGTCGTGATGCCGTGGGGGTTGCCCGGGGCGACGATGAACGCGTCGAGCATCAGGAAGTCGGGGTCGGCGAACAGCACCTGCTCGCAGCGCGGCGGGTTGATCGTCATCCCGGCCGACACGACGTCGAACTGCTGGGCCTTGAGGCCGGGGATCAACGCGCTGAAATCCACCGGAACCGGGGTGATACGGTCCACGCCGAGGCGGCTGAAGATCGCCCTGGCCACCTCCGGCGCCTCGCCCGTGGGCTCGCCGTCGTCGTCCACGTAGCCGAACGGCGGCTCGTTCGCGATGCCCACCTTGACCTCGCCGCGGTCGCGCAGCCGGTCGAGGAGGTCACCGCCCTCCACGGTGCCCTCGGCGGCGACGCGGCTACAGCCGGCGGCGCCGAGGGCACCCAGCGCCGCGACGCCCGCCAGGAGCGAGCGCCGGCTGATACCGCCTTGTCTCCTGTTATATGTCCGTATTGTTCTCTCTGGTGGAGCCATGGCGGCGCAGCTACCCACCGGCACACGATCCATGCAAAATCTTGGGACTTCTTCCGCGAGGGCGGGGAAACAGTCCCGGGACACGACCGTCAGAACCCACGGCGACCTTCCGACCCGGCAGCACCAGGAGGCTGAAATCCATGGCCGACCACGACCCGAACGCCGCCCCGGAGCGCTTCCTCACCGTCTCGCTCGACCTGCGCGGCGTGAGCTGTACCGCCCGCCTGCTCACCGACCGCGCCCCCCGCACCTGCGCCGCCGTCTGGGACGCCCTGCCGCTGGGGGGTGACGTGTATCACGCGAAGTACGCGCGGAACGAGATCTACACCCTCGTGCCCACCTTCGCCGCCGAGGAGCCCCCGCTGGAGAACCCGACGGTCACCCCCATCCCCGGCGACCTGTGCTACTTCACCTTCACCGACACCCAGCTCGGCACCGCCTCCTACGGCTACGGCGGCGCCGCCGCCCACCGCGACCGCGCCACCGTCGTGGACCTCGCCCTCTTCTACGAGCGCAACAACCTGCTGATCAACGGCGACGCGGGCTGGGTCCCCGGCATCGTCTGGGGCACCGTCGTGGACGGCCTCGACCGCATGGCGGACGCCTGCCAGGACCTGTGGCGCGCCGGGGCCGTCGGCGAGACGCTCAGCTTCCGCCGCGCCTGACGGCACCGGGCACGGGCGGTACGGGCGGTACCGGCGGCACCGGCACCGCGGCCACGCCCGCCTCGTACAGCGCGTGCGCCACCCGCAGCACCGCCGCGTCCGCGTGCCGCGCCGCGACCAGCTGGAGCCCCACCGGCAGCCCGTCGCCGTCCACGCCGCACGGCAGGGACGCGGCGGGCTGCTGCGTCATGTTGAACGGGTACGTGAACGGCGTCCACTCCGTCCACCGCGCCATCCCCGAGCCCTCCGGCACCTCGCGGCCCGCGCCGAACGCGGTCAGCGGCAGCGTCGGCGTCACCAGCACGTCGTACCGCTCGTGGAAGCCGCCCATCGCCCGCCCCGCCGCCATCCGCACATCGACCGCCGCCAGGTAGTCGAGCGCGCCGTACCGCGCGCCCCGCTCCCGCACCTCGGCCAGGCCCGGGTCGAGCGCCGCGACCGCCGCGCCGTCCAGGTGCTGCGTCACCCGCGCCGCGCCGCTGAACCACAGCACGTGGAACGCCTCCCGCAGCTCCTCCACCGGCGGCAGCGGCGGGTCGGCCTCCGTCACCTCCGCGCCCAGCTCCGCCAGCCGGTCCACCGCCCCCCGCACCGCCGCCGCCACGGCGGGCGCCACCGGCACCCCAGGCCACAGCGCGGGCGAGTACGCGACCCGCAGCCCCCGTACGCGCGCCGCGCCCGCCACCAGGGCGTTGCGGAAGCTCCCCGTCACCGGCGCGAGCTGCGACCAGTCGCGCGCGTCCGGACGGGCGATCACGTCCATCAGCAGCGCCGCGTCCGCCGCGTCCCGCGTCATCGGACCGACGTGCGCCAGCGTCCCGAACGCGCTCGCCGGATACAGCGGCACCCGCCCGTACGTCGGCTTCAGCGCGAAGATCCCGCAGAACGACGCCGGGATGCGCACCGAGCCGCCCCCGTCCGTGCCCAGGCTCAGCGGCCCCGCGCCCAGCGCCACCGCCGCCGCGCTCCCGCCGCTCGACCCACCCGCCGTACGGGAGGGGTCGTACGGATTGCCCGTCACACCCGAGAGCGGCGAGTCCGTCACGCCCTTCCAGCCGAACTCGGGCGTCGTCGTCTTCCCCGCGAACACCGCCCCCGACTCCCGCAGCCGCGCCACCGCCGGGGCGTCCTCCGCCCACGGGCCCTCGCCCGCGGGCACGGCGGCGGAGCCCCGCCGCGTCGGGCCGCCGCGTTGCAGCAGGATGTCCTTCACGGTCACCGGCACGCCGTCCAGCGGGCCGAGCGGCTCGCCGCGCTCCCACCGCAGCTCCGACGCCCGCGCCCCGGCGAGCGCGCCCTCGCGGTCGAGCGAGACGAACGCGTTCACCGCCGCCTGGACCGCCTCCGCCCGGTCCAGGACGGCCAGCGCCACCTCCACCGGCGAGAAGTCGCGCGCCGCGTACCCCGCGGCCAGCCGGGTCGCGCCCAGCGCAGTGAGATCCGTCATCGGTCCTCCGTCGTGTCCATGGTGTCGGACGGTACGTAGCCGAGCCGCATGTCCACCACGTTCCGCAGCGGCTCGCCCGCCTCCCAGCGGTCGAAGTTGTCGAGGAACTGCACGCCCAGGTCGTCGCGCCAGCCCACCGTGTCCCCGCTCATGTGCGGCGAGACGACCAGTCCGGGCGCCGACCACAGCGGACTGCCGGGCGGCAGCGGCTCGGCGGCGAACACGTCGAGCGCCGCCCCCGCCGGGCGCCCCTGCGCCAGGGCGCGCGCCAGGTCGTCCTCCACCACGTGCTGGCCGCGGCCCACGTTGATGAAGCGTGCCCCGGGCCGCATCCGCGCGAACGCCGCCGCGTCGAACATGCCGCGCGTCGCGTCCGTCAGCGGCGCCGCGCACACCACCCAGTCCGCCTCCCCGAGCAGCGTCGGCAGCTCGTCCGCCCCGCGCACGCCGGGCCGCGCGCGCCGCCCCACCAGCTCCACGGTCACACCCAGCGCGCCGAGCAGTGCACCGATGCGCCGCCCGATCGGCCCCGCGCCGACCACCACGGCCCTGCTTCCGGCGACCTTCCGCGTCTCCCGGTGCCGCCAGCGGCGCTCCCGCTGGAGGTCCCAGCTGCCGTACAGGTCCTTGGCCATGGCCAGGACGAGACCCGCGACGTACTCGGCGATCGGCTGGTCGAAGACGCCCCGCGCGTTCGTCACCACCGCGCCTGAGCCCGCCAGCCCGGGGAACAGCAGCCGGTCCACGCCCGCGCTCGCCGTGTGCACCCAGCGGGGGACAGGGCCGTCCGCGGGCCACGCGTCGCGCACCGCGTCCGACAGGAAGTCCCACACGAGCAGGACGTCGGCGCGCGGCAGTTCGGCGGCGAGACCGGCCGCGTCCGTCACGGACACCACCTCGGCGCGCCCGGCGAGGCGTCCGAGGCGTGGCGGCGGATCGTCGTCCAGCACGACGAGGCGGGGCGTGCGACGGTGGTGAAGGACTGGCGGAGCAGGTGACATGGAGGAGAAACCGTTCCGAAACGCTTGCCTGTTTGGGTGGAATCCGAGGATTGACCACGGTAGGAAGCAGACCTACCTTCGTCAACGTGGGCCCCTGCCGCAGCAGTCCGCTCAGGACCGGTCACGGCACGTCCCGGCGCCGCCCCCCACAACCCTCACGAACAGCGATCCTCCATCAGCACCGCCCCTTCCCTTCCGTCGAATCGGGGTTCACGTATGGATGTCTCCTTCCTGGGCGGGCCGCAGCCCCAGCGCGGCGTCGGCGTCGTCGCGCCGTTCGACTTCGCGCTCGACCGCGAACTGTGGCGCTGGGTGCCCGACGACGTGTCGCTGCACCTGACGCGCACGCCGTTCGTCCCCGTCGAGGTCAGCCTCGACCTGGCCCGGCTCGTCAGCGAGCACGAGACGCTGCGCGCCGCCGTCGGCGCGCTGTGCGCCGTCAGCCCCGAGGTCGTCGCCTACGCCTGCACGTCGGGCAGCTTCGTCGGCGGCGTCGCGGGGGAGCGCGCGATGACGGCGGCGATGGCGGCGGCCGGGATCATGCCGGCCGTCACCACCTCGGGCGCGCTGCTCGACGCGCTCCGCGAACTGGACGCGCGCCGCATCGCCGTCGTCACCCCGTACACCCGGTCCGTCACGGACGCCCTGGAGGCATACCTCGCCGAGGGCGCGATCGAGGTGACAGGCCGCAGCTACCTGGGCCTGACGCGGGAGATCTGGCGCGTCGGATACCGGGACGTGGTGGACATGGCGCGGCAGGCCGTCACCGGCGCGCCCGACGCGCTGTTCATCAGCTGTACGAACCTCCCGACGTACGACGTCATCCCGCAGCTGGAGGCCGAGCTGCGCATGCCCGTCATCTCGGCCAACCAGGTCACCGTCTGGGCCGCGCTGCGCTCGCTCGGCAAGGCGGCCGTCGGCCCGTACCAGGCGCTCCTCGACCCGGCGGCGAGACGCGGCCCCGTGTCCCTGCCGCCCGCCCCGCCCGTGCAGCCGCCCGTCCCGGCCGTGGCCGTCGCGCCCGTCACCGGGCCCGAGGCCGACCCGGGCGCCGACCCCGAGACCGCGCCGGGGGACGCGGCGGACACCGCCCCGCCCGACGACGACCGCTGAGCGCCACCTCCCCCACCCGCAGCAGGAACGGAGCGACACCATGACCGCGATGACCGCGACGACTGCGACCGCCGGCTTCCTCTACCCGGGCCACTCCGCCGAGGACGACTTCCCGCGCATGGAGGCGCTCCTCAACGAGGCGGGCGCCGGCGTGCGGCTGCCGCTGGTCCACACCGACATCGGCACCGACGCGCACCGCGTCGACGCGCTCCTGGAGATGGGGTCCGTGGACCGCCTGACCGCCGTGCTCGGCGACCTGGCGCCCCACCGCCCCGGCGCGGTCGTCTGGGCGTGCACGAGCGCCAGCTTCGTCTACGGCTGGGCGGGCGCGGGCGAGCAGGTCGAGCGGCTGGCGGAACGCGCGGGGCTGCCCGCGTCCAGCACGTCGTTCGCCTTCGCCCGCGCCGTGCGGGCGGCGGGCGTACGGCGGGTCGCGGTCGCCGCCACGTACCCGGACGACGTGGCCGCGCTCTTCGGCGACTTCCTGCGGGCGTCGGGCGCCGAGGTCACGGGGCTGCGCGGCAGCGGCGTCATCACCGCGGCCGAGGTCGGCACCTGGGGCCGGGACGAGGTCCTCGCCCTGGCCCGCGAGGGCGACGACCCGGCCGCCGAGGCGGTGCTGCTGCCGGACACGGCCCTGCACACCGCCGCCTGGCTGCCCGACCTGGAGGCCGCGGTCGGCAAGCCGGTCCTGACGGCCAACCAGGTGACCGCCTGGGAGGGCCTGCGCCTCCTGGGCCGCGGGCCCGTCCGCTGCCCCGCGATGGGATCGCTGTTCGGCTGACGGGCCCGGGGCGGCGCCCGGACGCGCCGGCGGCCGTCAGTCCGCCCGGGGGCGGTACGTCTTCCCAGCGGCCCGCAGCGTGTGGATCGCAAGACCGCGCCCGGTCGCGACCCGTACCGCCTCCTCCCAGGTCAGCGCGCGTTCCCCGGCACGCCCGACCGCGAACAGCGGCCCGGACGTCCGCGTCCCCACCAGTTGCGCCAGCAGCTCGGCGGCCCGGGGGCCGACCGGCGGGGCACCGGGTCTTATGCGCCGCGTGTCGAGGTCGGTCTCCGCCACGTCGAGCGCCAGCAGATCGAGCACCCGTATGTCGGTCTCCCACAGGAGCGCCCACAGTGCCCGGTGCACCACGGGCACGGACGTGTCGGCGAGGAAGGCGTCGAATCGGTCGGGAGTCAGCGGGTCAGCCATGATCGTCATGCACCGGGAGTATGGCCGCAGCGGGGCGGCCGGTCCAGAGCACGAGGGTGCGCGCGCGGGCGTCAGCCGCGGGCGGCCAGCAGCAGCGTCAGGTGGTCGGCGGACATGGGTTTCGCGTAGTGCCAGCCCTGGCCGGTGTCGCAGCCGATGCGGCGCAGCCGCTCCGCCTGCGCGGGGCCCTCGACGCACTCGGCGGTGACGGTGAGGCCGAGCTTGTGCGCGAGCTGCACGAGGGATGTCACGATCGTCTCGTCCGCCGGGTTCAGGTGCCGCGCGGTGCGGAAGCCGCGGACGAACGTGCCGTCCAGCTTCAGCGCGCGCACGGGCAGCCTGCTGAGGTAGGCGAGGTTCGAGTAGCCGGTGCCGAAGTCGTCGATGGCGATGCGCACCCCCATGTCGGAGAGCGCCTGGAGCGCCTGGAGCGGGCGGCCCGCGGAGCCCATGACGGCCGACTCGGTCAGTTCCAGCTGGAGCAGCCCGGACGGCAGCCCCGAGTCGCGCAGCGCCGCCGCCACGTCGCTCACCAGGTCCGAGTCCCACACCTGGCGCACCGCCACGTTCACGCTGACGAACAGCGGCGGGCCCGGTGCCTCCAGCTGCCAGCGGCGGGCCTGGCGGCACGCCTCGTTCAGCACCCAGCGGCCCAGCGGGACGATCGCGCCGTTCTCCTCGGCGAGCCCCACGAACTTGTCGGGGCCGAGCCGCCCGAACTGCGGGTGCTGCCAGCGCACCAGCGCCTCCGCGCCCCGCACCACGTCGTCCGCCAGTCCGACGATCGGCTGGTACTCCAGGCGGAACTCGCCGCGCTCCACGGCCGGGCGCAGCGTGGACGACAGCGACTGCCGCGTCATGCGGTGCGCGTTGCGCTCGGGGTCGAAGAGCGTCCAGCGCGCCTTGCCGTCCGCCTTGGCCCAGTACAGCGTCGTGTCGGCGGCCTGCATGAGGCCGGTCGCCGTCGTCCCGGCGGACTCGCGCTCCACCACGCCGATGCTCGCCGAGACGGCGAGCCGCTGCCCGGCGAGGTCGAACGGGCGCTGGAGCGCCGTCAGCAGCGCCTCGGCGAGGCCGGTCAGCTGCTCGGTGCCGCTCGACCCCTCCACCAGCACGGCGAACTCGTCCCCGCCGAGCCGCGCCACCAGGTGGCCGCCCGCGCCGGTCGCGCAGTGCGCCAGCCGCTGGGCGGCGGCGCCGAGGAGCTGGTCGCCGACGCGGTGGCCGAGGGTGTCGTTGACGGCCTTGAAGCCGTCGAGGTCCAGGTAGCACAGCCCGATGCGGCCGGTGGCGGACTCGGCGAGCGCGGCGGTGAGGCGTTCGAAGAACAGGGCGCGGTTCGGCAGCCGCGTCACCGGGTCGTGCATCTGGATGTGGCGCAGGCGCTCCTGGAGGTCGCGGCGCTCGCTGATGTCCTGGACGGTCAGCAGGGCCGCCGAGTCGCCGCGCTCGATGGGCAGCACGGTCACCTCGGCCCACAGGGTGTGCCCGTCGGCGTGCTTGAGGCGGCGCGTGCAGCGCATGCGGTCGCTGTGGCCGCGCAGCACGGCGTGGTACGAGCCGCGGGTGCGGCCGTCGAGCCCGAGGCCGGTCACCGAGTCGGCGCGCAGCCCGGCGAGCGAGGCGGGCTCGACGCCGAGGAGCAGGCCGAACGCGGGGTTGGCCGAGACGATATGCCCTGATCTGCCCACCAGTGCCATCGGCAGCTGGGCGATCCGGAAGGCGGCCTGGTAATCACGGTGAACTTTACTCTCCGTGAACGGTGAGGCGCCCAGGCCGGGGCCGCCGCCGGGGTCTTGGCCCGGTCCTTGGGGGGGTCCGTTCACCGATCGCTCCCGGAGGGCACTGGTCGCCTGGTGGATGCCGCCGACGGCCGCTCCCGCCCGTCCGCCCGCGTATCCGCGCTGGAAATGTGGCGATCATAGAGGCTGGGAAGCGGGTGGAGCCAGTGCTTCTGCCGACCGCGCCGGTCGGCGCGTGGTGAGCGGGCGACTACGTTTCGATTGGTTGACCGTTTCTGCCCGAGCGGTTGACGGACGCGATCGTTCTCGATTGAACAATACGCAGGGTAATCGTATTGCCCATGACTCGGGCGGCCTAGTGAAACAGGTCATTCCCCGGCAAATCTGAACAGAGTGGTGGCGGTGTCCCCTACGGCCCGTACGGGAGGTCGAAGTGCGCCGTTCCCACCGCCGCCCGGCGGCCGTCCTCACGGTTCTGGCCGCCGTCATGGGCACGACGCTGACCTCGGGGCCGGGACCCGACGCGGTGGCCGACGAGCCGTGCAGCCTGCCGCGCAGCGGCGTCCACCACTCGGAGGGCGTGGCCGGGTGGAACGAGGAGTACCCCCGCCCGGTCGGCACCCTGCGGGCCGTCATGCTCTTCCTGTCCTTCCCGGACGCCGAACCGCGTAGCACTCCGGAGCGGATCGCCCGTGACTACTTCCCGGCGACTTCCGACTACTTCGACACCGCTTCCTATGGACAGCTCGACCTGCGCGAGACCGTCGTCGGCGAGTGGATCGAGATGCCCGAACGGTCGGGCGCGTACGGCATACAGCGCGACTGGGAGCCGGAGAAACGGTCCGCCTACCTGGGGGACGCGCTCGGCGCGGTGGCGCCGCGCGTCGACCTGGCGGCGTACGACGTCGTCTACCTCGTCGCCGATCCGGACGCCCCCGGCGTGGATTCCGACGCGACCAAGGTGGTCAACTTCGACAGCCCCGTGCTGGTCGGGGACGCCGAGATCCGGCGGATCGTGACCGTTTTCGAACGCCGCCCGCCGGACCGTCATGTGCTCGCCCATGAGACCGGCCATGTGTTCGACCTGCCGGACCTGTACGACCGGCCGGAGGACGGCTTCGGCGACTGGGACACCCATGTGGGGGACTGGGACCTCATGGGCAGCCAGTTCGGCCTGGCCCCCGAGCTGTTCGGCTGGCACAAGTGGAAGCTCGGCTGGCTCACGGCGGGCCATGTCGCCTGTGTGCGCTCCCCGGGCGCCAGCCATCACACGCTGCAACCGCTCGGCGCGCCCCTGGCGCCCGGCGGCCCCGGCTCCGACCTCCGGCTCGCCGTCATCCGCACCGGGCCGTCCGAGGCCCTCGTCGCCGAGGCCAGGACGCCCACGGGCAACGACGCGAGCAGCTGCACCCGCGGCGTCCTGCTCTACCGCGTGCGCAGCGACGTCGCGTCCGCCGACGGCCCGGTGGAGGTCCTCGACGGCCATCCGGGCACCAGCGCCTGCCAGGCGGGCTCCGTCCACCCCCGGCTCGCCGACGCCCCGCTGGAGACCGGCGAGAGCTACTACGACGAGGGCTCGGGCGTGCGCGTGGAGGTGGGGGAGCGTACCGCCACCGGCGGCTGGGACATCAAGGTCACCCGCGGCTGAGCGGCGCCTCCGGCGGGCGGCGCGGGAGGCGTCACTTGTTGCCCCGCGCGATCTGGTTCACGCGCGACACGGACAGGCCGAGCATCTCGCCGATCTCCCGCAGCTTGTACCGCTCGTCCCGTAAGCCGACGACGACCTCGCGCCGCACGGCCGCGAGTCTGCGGGTCGCGCCGGGTATCACCTCGTCCACGAGCCGGCGTGCGGCGCGTTCGCGTGCGATGGCGTCGGGCATGGCGGCCAGGGCCGCCAGGGTCGCCTCGATGTGCCCGGAGAGTTCGCTGATCGGATCGGCTTCTGATGTGGTCATGCCCTGAGCGTAGGGTCCGGTCCGCGCCGCTGTCCCGCACTCCGGGAATCTCCCGCCCCCGCCGACCGGCGCGTTTGCCCGGTCCGGGGGCCCGGCACAACGAGAAGCGCCCCACCCGCCGTCTCCGGCTGGTGGGGCGCTCCCCTGTCTGTGCGCCGCCAGGGACTCGAACCCCGGACCCGCTGATTAAGAGTCAGCTGCTCTAACCAACTGAGCTAGCGGCGCTTGCTGACGTCGTTGACTCTAGCACCCTGACGGCGCAGAAGAAAAATCCGCTACGGACGACGCCGTTGCAGCTCACGGCCGTAGGCGATCATCTTGACGGCGTAGTCCTCGGTCCAGCCCGCGCGGTCGGCGACGGCCGCGGCGGTCAGACGGTCGAACCGCTGCGGATCGGCCAGCTGGGCCGCCGCCGTCGCCTGGAACTCGACCGCGCGGTCGGCCGCCGCCTGGAACGCCACCGCCAGCTCGGTCGCCCGCTCCATCAGCTCGTGCGGGTCGGTCAGGGTCTCCAGCGCGAAGAAGTGCTCGTCGTCCGCCTGGTCCGCCGGGGGGTCGAAGAAGAGGGCGGCGGGCCTGCGGTACTGCGGCGGACGGCCGGACGACGGCTCGCGTGCAGGACCGGACTCGGACATGGTCGCTCTCCCTCTGGGCGGTGCGGCGGTGCGGCGGTGCGTGCGGCGGTGCGGCCGTCAGGACGGCGGGGCCGCGGGCTCCCGCGCCGGTCCATTGTGCCGCGCCACGACCCGTCCGCCCGTGGGCCGCGACAGTTCCCGCGCCGCGAGGCGGCCGGACGGCAGGCTGTCGTGCTCGGTCCCCGGCACCGGCCGGGCGGTGCCGAGACGGTCCTGTATGCGCTCCGAAAGCCGCAGCAGCGGGCGGGCGAGGAGCAGGCCCGCGGTCATCACGGCGACACCGGCGACCGCGTCCATGAAGTAGTGGTTCGCGGTGCCCATGACGACCATGGTGGTCAGCAGCGGGTACGCGAGCGCGGCCGTCTTCAGCCACAGCGAGCGCGACCCGTAGTGCCACAGCGCGACGCCGCACCACAGCGACCAGCCCACGTGCAGGCTGGGCATGGCGGCGAACTGGTTCGTGAAGTCGCCCATCCCGCTCGGCGCGCTCGCGTCGTTCGTCCACCAGCCGTACTGGCTGTACTGCGCCAGGCTGTCGACGAAGCCCTCGCCGCCGGGCAGCAGCCGCGGCGGGCAGGTCGGGAGCAGCGTGAAGCCGATCAGTCCGAGCATCGTGGAGGTGAGGAGCCAGGTGCGCATCAGGCGGTAGTGCAGCGGCCTGCGGCGGAAGAGCCAGATGAGCACGGCGGGCGTGACGATGTAGTGCAGCGACGCGTACGCGAAGGAGGAGGGGACGCCGAGCCACGCCTCCTGGGTGAACAGTTCGTTCAGCGGCACCTCGGGGTGCAGCCAGAGCGCGCGCTCCATGCGGAGGATCGCGAGCCCGTTGTCCACCGCCGTGCTCACATCACCCCGCGCGAGCAGGCGCGCGCCCGAGTACGCGCCGTAGACGATGACGATCAGCAGCAGCTCGGTCCACCAGCGTGGCCGGTCTCGACACATACGCTCGTACTCCATGTTCCTGGTGTTCACTTCGTCACGTCACGCCACGTCGCGTCGTCTGGCGGCGGCCGGGCCCGTCACGGTCAGGCGAACCACACCCAACCGTAAGCCGAAGGGTGCTGGAACAGACGCCAGGGGCGACCCCTGCGGTTGCCTGCGAGATGATGAGTGACCGATGTGACGAACGGAAGGATGGTCATGGCGGCGCGCCTCGTGCTGGTCCGACACGGACGGACGGCCTGGTCGGTGTCCGGACGGCACACCGGACACACCGACGTCCCCCTGCTGGACGAGGGCCGCGACCAGGCCAAGGCGCTGGGCCGGCGGCTCCAGGCCGCGCCGTGGCACGGCCTCCCGGACGCCGAGGTCCGCACGAGCCCGCTCTCCCGGGCGCGCGAGACCTGCGAGCTGGCCGGATTCGGCGGGCGCGCGGCCGACTGGGACGCGCTGCGCGAGTGGGACTACGGCGACGAGGAGGGCCGCACGCCCGCGCAGATCGCCGAACGGCGCGGCCCCGGCTGGCTGATCTGGCGCGACGGCGTCACCGGCGGCGAGACGCTGGAGGCGCTCGCGGCGCGCGCCGACGAGGTGGTGGCCTGGGCCAGGTCGGCCGACCGCGACGCCGTCGTCTTCGCGCACGGCCACATCGCGCGCGCCGTCGCGGCGCGCTGGCTCGGCGAGGACGTGTCCTTCGCCGCGCGGCTGCGGCTCGATCCGGCGGCGCTGTGCGGCCTCACCTCGGCGTACGGCGGCCCCGCGATCGAACGCTGGAACGACACCGGGCACCTCGACGGGGCCGCCTGACCGGCGGTGGGGCTCGTGCCGGTGCCGGGGTGCCGATCGGTGCGGAGGCGCTGCTCCCTGGAAGGACTCTGATCGGTCGGGGGGCGGATTGCCGGACAGGACAGTGCCGGACAGGTCTCCGCGTGGGTGGGGGTGTGGGGATGGCGTACGCGTCACCTCCTGGGCCCGGCGCGAACGGCCCGGTGCCCGTGCCCCCTGCGGCTTCCCGCTCCCGCCCCTCTTATGCGAGGCGGCGCGCGGGCCGGGGCGCGGGGGCACCCCGGGGCGCGCGTACGGGCCTCCCGCCCCGCACGCCCGTACGCGCGCCCCGCCACGGGGCGCGCGCGCCGTCCGGTCAGGCGGCCGCCGGAAGCGTCGCGTGCCGGTCGAGGAAGGACGACACCAGCTGGTCGCGGCGTGCGGGCCGCAGCCTGGCCGCCGTGGCGGACAGCAGCGACACGACGCGCGCGGACCGCACCTGCGCCAGCAGGTCGAGGGCGCGCCCGCCGTGGACCGCCGCCTCCTCGGGCCTGCTGTCGGCGGCGAGGCGTTCGGCCAGCTCGGCGGAGTAGAGCGCGACGTTGCGGGTGAAGTGCGGTTCGCGCAGCGCGGCGTCCACCGCGCGCCGCGAACCGGCGGCGGCCCGCCCGCGGTCGCCGAGCGCGGCCCAGCAGCCCGCCTCCAGGCTCGCCGCCTCCGCCGCGTTGAAGAAGCTCATCCACTCGGGAGCGGCGCTCGCCCCCGGCCCCGTGGGCGCCTGCTCGTACGCCGTGCGCGCCCGCGCGAGCGCGTGCTCGCAGCCACCGCGGTCGCCCAGCGCCGCCCACGCCCCGGCCTCGCGCAGCGCCAGCAGCGAGCGCAGCAGCGGCCTGCCGAGGTGCCGTGCCGCCTGCTGCCCCGCCTGCGCCGCGCGGACGGCCTCCCGGGGGCGGCCGGCGTCGAGGGCGAGGTAGGCGGCGTTGCAGAAGGCGTGCGCCTCCAGCGCGGCGTCGCCGCTCACGCGGGCGGTGGCCAGCGCCTCGGCGTAGTGCGACCGCGCGTCGGCGAGGCGCCCCGAGTCGTGCGCGAGCCAGCCGACGGAGAGGGCCAGCTCGCCCGCGGCGGAGTGCAGTTCCTCATCGACGCGCGTGCGGCGCGCGCCCGCGTCGAGCATCCGGTGCGCGGTGCGCAGGGCCGCGCCGGCGGGCCGGTAGAGCGCGTCGGCGCCGTGCCGGTCGTCCAGCAGGCGGATGTCCCGTACGGCGGCCGTCAGCGCCGCCGCCTCGGTGCGGCCGGGGCGCGCGGTGGGTGCGGCGGCGGCCGCCGGGAGCGTCCCCAGGGCGGTCAGGGACGCGACGGCGGCGGGACCACCGGTCATGAACACGCGACGCAGCACGTCGCCCTCCTCCGGGTCGTCGAAGTCATCGGAGTCGTCGAAGTCGTCGGTGCGATCCGCCAGGACGTGGTCCGGCGGGGCACCGGGGTACGGCTCCCGGTGGGGGGCCGGGCGCGCGGTCGCGTGTACGGATGCCGCCGTCGGGGTGGGGGGAGCAGGGGGAACGGGCCCCGGTCGGCGTCCGCGCACCGCCTGCCGGGGTTCGAACCCCAGGTCTGTCAGCGAACGGCCGGGGAACATATGAAGGAATACCCGTTCGTAGGCGTAGTTAGGGCACCGGATCTCGCCCGCTTCGACCCGCCCGATGTAGCGGGCGTCGCAGCTGACCCGTTCGCCGATCTCACGCGCCGCGCGCCGTACCCTCGCGGCGAACTCGCCGGGGGACAGCGGCCCCCGCAGCGCCCGGAACACCCGGTTGGGGCCGTTCGTCCGGGACGCGTATGGTGACGTCGCCATGGTGCGGACCGTATCGGTCGCGGCCGCCACCGTATCCGCCGATTCCGGGCGTATCTCCGCGAGTCGCCCGCGATCCGCCATGAACTGCCAGCCTTTCCGGCGGTATCGGCCCGTAGCCGTTGACAAGGTCGCGCGTTGAACATGCGGACCGAGAGCTTCGGAGGAGGCACACCATGGCGGACACCGGCGAAACGCCGCCCTGTGATCTGGTCACCGTCCCGGCCAGGGAAGGGCTGGAGGCCGCTGACATCCTGCGCATCCGGCACGGAGTGGGACCCGTCCTGCACGACAGGGACGGCGACACCCTCGGCTTCCTCGTGCCGCCGGGCACGGCGGAGCGCTGGGACCTGCCGGGCAGCGCGTGCACCCAGACGTACACGGCCGCGCGGTGCGGCAGCGAGGCGCCGCCGGTGACGGGCAGCGGCTGGCTGGTGCCACCGGACGGGGCCCGGCAGGAGGCGACGGAGCCGCACCGGCTGCGCGCCGCGCTGAGCGAGGCCGTCACGATGCTGCGGGTCGTCGACCGCTGCCAGTGACACGTGCCGCGGGGGCCGTTCCCGCCGGTCCCGGCGCGCGGCGCCCCGGCGGGTCGTCACACTGGTGTGTGTGACGACCAGGACATGTGAGGATCCGCGCCGGAGCGCCCGGTGGTGAGGCGCGGGCGCCGCGCGGGCGGCCGGGAGACGCTGAGCGAGCCCGTCGGCGGCGGGCTGGCGCGGCTCGTGCCCGACCCCGACCGGCCGCGCGCGTGGGAGCTGCTGCTCGACGGCGCCCCGCAGTCCCACGTGGACCTGGACGCGCCGACCCGCCTCGTCTTCGAGTACCAGCGGCGGCTCGGGCACGTCGCCGACCTGGCCGCGCCGCCGGGACGGCCGCTCGCCGTGGCGCACCTCGGCGGCGGCGCCCTGACGCTCGCCCGCTACGTGGCGGTGACGCGGCCGAGGTCGGCCCAGCAGGTCGCCGAGCCGGACGCGCGGCTGACCGAACTGGTGCGCCGCGAACTGCCCCTGCCGGACGGGGCGCGCGTCAGGGTCCGCGCGGTGGACGCGCGGGAGATGCTGCGGAAGCTGCCGGACGGCTGGGCAGGGCTGGTGATCACCGACGTCTTCAGCGACGCGCGGACACCGGCGCACTGCACCAGCGTGGAGTTCCTCGACGAGGTCAGGCGCGTGCTCGCGCCGGGCGGCTGGTACGCCGTCAACGTGACGGACGGCCCGCCGCTCGCCCACCTGCGGCGGCAGGCGGCGACGGTGGCGGCCCGCTTCGCGCACGTCTGCCTGATGGCCGAGCCCGCGGTGCTGCGGGGGAAGCGTTTCGGCAACGGGGTGCTGCTCGCCGCCGACGGGGAACTGCCGCTGCCGGAACTGGTCCGGCGGTGCGCGGGCGACCCGTTCACGGCGCGGGTGCTCGCGGGCGGTGAGCTGCGGGACTTCACGGGCGGGGCCGAGGCCGTGACGGATGCGACGGCCTCGGCGTCGCCCCCGCCTCCCGAGGGATCGTTCGCCTGACGGGCGCGATTGTCAGTGGGTCATGTCACAGTGAGTGACATGGAGATCACAGTAGTGGCAACGGGTGAGCAGGGCGGCGGCGTACCGGCACGACGGGGCGGCGGAGGCTGTGTCCGGCCGGGCGGGGCGCCGGGCACGATGGCTCCGCCGGGACCCGGACGGGAGGCCAGGAGCCGGGCGGCCGGACACGGGCCACGTGCGGTCGGGAGGGCCGGGTCTGCCGGGACTGCCGGGACAGTGGGTGTCGGCGTCCCCGGCCCGCCGGTCCGGCGCGGCGCGGGTGGAGCCCGCCGCCGCACCGCGCGGTCCCTCGTGCCCGTCGGCCTGCTCACTCTTCTCGACCGGCTCCTCGGCGGACGCGCGTTCCTCCGCCGGCCGGGTGTCTCTCCGGCGCGCTCCCCGGGATGTCGCCGGGCCGGGGACAGCGATCCTCCCGCACGCCTCACCCTGGCTCCCCCCGCCCCCGGCTCCGGGCCGGGGACGGCCGGGGAGGTTTCCGGGAGGGGCGGGGGGAGCCGGGGGCGGCGTACGGGGCGCCGCCGGTCAGTCGAGACCGGGGAGTTCGCCCGTGCGGACCAGTTCCGCGTACCAGAGCGCGCTCGCCTTCGGGGTGCGCCGCAGCGTCTCGAAGTCGACGTGCACCACGCCGAAGCGCTTGCTGTACCCGTAGGCCCACTCGAAGTTGTCGAGCAGGGACCACACGTAGTAGCCCCGCACGTCGGCGCCCTGCGCACGGGCGTCCAGGACGGCGCCGAGGTGCCCGCGCAGGTAGGCGATCCGTTCCGGGTCGTGGACCGAGCCGGAGGCGTCGGGCTTGTCGTCGAACGCCGCGCCGTTCTCCGTGACGTACAGCGGCAGGCCGGGCACCTCGCGGGAGAAGCGGACCAGGAGGTCCGTCAGCCCGGTCGGGTCGATGGGCCAGCCCATGTCCGTGCGCTCGCCCGGGAGGGCGTGGAACTCGACGCTCTCCGAGCCGACCCACGGCGAGTGGTCGGAGGAGCCGTGCCCGTCGTTGCGCAGGGAGCTGTCGCCCGGCGTGGCCGCCGACGCCAGCAGCGGGTTGTAGTAGTTGAGCCCGAGGAAGTCCAGCGGCTGGTGGATGACCGCCTCGTCCCCTTCCCGTACGAACGACCAGTCGCTGACACCGGCGGTGTCCGCGCGCAGGTCGGCCGGGTAGGCGCCGTGCAGCACCGGGTCGGAGAAGATCCGGGTCTGGAGCGCGTCGATGCGCCGCGCGGCGTCCCGGTCCGCCTCCGACTCCGTCGAGGGGCGCACGACGCCGGGGTTGAACGTGATGCCGATCTGCCGGTCGCCCGGCAGGACCGAGCGGAGCGCCTGGACGGCGAGGCCGTGCGCCAGGTTCAGGTGGTGCGCGGCCTTGAGGACCGACTCGGGCTCCGTACGGCCGGGCGCGTGCACGCCCGAGCCGTAGCCGAGGAACGCGCTACAGAACGGCTCGTTGAGCGTGGTCCACAGCGGTACCCGGTCGCCCAGGGCCTCGCCGACCATGACCGCGTACTCCGCGAACCGCTCCGCCGTCTCCCGTACCGGCCAGCCGCCCGCGTCCTCCAGCTCCTGGGGGAGATCCCAGTGGTAGAGGGTGAGGGAGGGCGTGATGCCGCGTTCGAGCAGGCCGTCCGCGAGCGACCGGTAGAAGTCAAGACCCCGCTGGACCGCCGGGCCGCGCCCGGTGGGCTGGACGCGGGACCAGGAGACCGAGAAGCGGTAGGCGCCCAGGCCGAGCCCGGCCATCAGGTCGAGGTCCTCCTGCCACCGGTGGTAATGGTCGCAGGCGACGTCGCCCGTGTGCCCTTCGTGCACCTTCCCCGGCGTGCGGCAGAAGGTGTCCCAGATGGAGGGTGTGCGGCCGTCCTCGGACGCTGCTCCCTCGATCTGGTACGCGGCGGTGGCCGATCCCCAGAGGAAGCCCCCGGGGAAGGCACGAGGTTGTTCTTCAGTCATGGAAGCGCTCCCAATCTTGCTCGTGTCAAGGGTATCGAACAGGGCGGGGCGGGGTGCTCAGCCTTTGAGCGCTCCGTTCATGATGCCGCCGACGATCTGCCTGCCGAAGATGACGAAGGCGATGAGCAGGGGCAGCGTCGCGATCAGCGCACCGGCCATGACCACACCCTGGTCCTGCACATAGCCGCGGCCCAGGTTGGTGAGCGCGACCTGCACCGTCGGGTTCTGCTGGGTGAGCGCGATGATCGGCCAGAAGAACTCGTTCCACGCCATGACGAAGGTCAGCATGCCCAGCACGGCCATCGCGGGCCGCGCCGCGGGGAAGACGACGTGCCACACGATCCGCAGGCTGTGGGCGCCGTCCACGCGGGCCGCCTCGATCAGTTCGCTCGGCAGGGCCTGCGCCAGGTACTGCCGCATGAAGAACACGCCGAACGCGCTCACCATCATCGGCAGGATGACCGCCTGGAGGTGGTCGGTCCACTCCAGGTTCGCGATGGCCATGAACATGGGGACCACCGTCAGCTGCGGCGGCACCATCATCGTGCCGATGACCATCATCATCAGCAGGTTCTTCGCCCGGAAGCGGAGCTTGGCGAAGGCGAAGCCGGCCAGGGTGGCGAAGAGGACCGTGGACAGCGTGATCGTGCCGGCGACGAAGATCGTGTTGATCACGGCCCGGCTCATGTTGGCGTCGCCCCAGGCACTGCCGAGGTTGTCGAACAGCCGGTCGCCGAACCAGAACGGCGGCGTCGTCTCGGCCAGCCGCGCCGTCGTGTGCGAGGCGGCGAACATCTGCCAGACCAGCGGGTAGAGCGAGCCGATCGTGAAGACGCCGAGGATCAGATAGGTCAGCCAGCCCGCGTGCAGCTGCCGCCCCGCCTGGGACGCGCGCCGCCGCTTCCGGCCGCCGTCGGGCGGGACCGCCGCCTGGCCGGGCGCGCCGGCCGTCCGCAGGGTCTCGGTGGTGGTCGCCATCAGTCCTCCTCGCCGCTGCTGCGGCTCACCCAGCGGGAGACCGCCCAGTAGATGAGCCCGATGACGATCAGCAGCAGGAACATCGTCCAGGCGATGGCCGATGCGCGGCCCAGATGCCGGTTGAACCAGCCCATCTCGTACAGGTACAGGCCCAGCGTCTGGTACTGGCCGCCCGCTCCGCCGTTCGCGTCGCCGCCGCCGAAGAGCATCGGCTCGCCGAACAGCTGGGTCGCGCCGATGGTGGACACGACGATGGTGAACACGATCGTCGGCCGCAGGGAGGGCAGCGTGACGTGCCGGAACTGCTGCCAGCGTGACGCGCCGTCCAGCGACGCGGACTCGTACAGGTCGTTCGGGATGGCCTGCATCGCGGCCAGGTAGATCAGGGTGTTGTAGCCGGTCCAGCGCCAGATCACGATGCTGGACACCGCGAACTGGGAGGACCACTGGCCGGACTGCCAGTCGACGTTGTCGATGCCGACCAGGCCGAGCGCCCAGTTGATCGCGCCGTAGTCCCGCCCGTAGAGCATCGAGAAGACCATGGCGGCGGCCGCCACCGAGGTGGCGTACGGCGTGAGCATCGCGACGCGGAACAGCATGCTGCCCCGCATCCGGTAGTTGAGCAGGTGCGCGAGGCCGAGCGCCATCGCGAGCTGCGGGACGGTCGAGAGCACGCCGATGGTGAACGTGTTCGTCAGCGCGTCCCAGAAGAACTCGTCGTTCCACAGCCGCGTGAAGTTGTCGAAGCCGACCCACTCCATGTCGTTCGGGTGGCTCAGCGACACCTGGTGCAGCGAGGCCCAGCCCGTGTAGAGCAGCGGGAAGAGGCCGAACGCGGCGAAGAACAGGAAGAACGGCGAGATGAACGCGTACGGGCTGTACTTGAGGTCCCACCGGTAGCGGCGGGAACGGCGCGCCGTCCTGCGGGCCTGCCTGGCGTCGTCGCCTGGGGAGGGCGTCCGCCGGCGCGCGGACTTCGGGCGCGGGGCCGCGCCCCCCGACGGTGCGGGGGGCGCGGCCTTCGCGTGATCGGTCGTCATGTGGTTGTCCACCTGTCCCGGGTCATTCCGCGAGTGCGTTGTCCAGGCTGCTGACGACGTTGTCCCAGGCGCTGTCCGGCGATTCGCCCTGCTGGTCCACGAGGAGCAGGCCGTCGGTGATGCCTTCCTGGATCACCTGCTCGTACGGGCCGATCGGGCTCGACGGGATCTGCGCCGCGGCAGCACTGAAGATCTGGCCGATCGGGGCGTCGTTGAAGTAGGGGTGCGTGGCGTTCTGCACCTCGGGGCTCTGCTGGGCCTCGGTGGAGCTGGGGAAGCTGCCCCGTTCGGTGAAGACCCTTGCCTGCTGCTCGGGCGCGGTCAGCCAGGCGGCCAGCGCGACGGCCTCCTCGTGGTGGTCGCCCGCCTCGGGGACGCCGATGAAGGCGCCGCCCCAGTTCGACGGGGTGGGGGAGGCTGCGACGTCCCACAGGCCCTGGCCCGCGTCACCCGCCTTCTCCTGGATGTAGCCGAGCATCCACGCGGGGCAGGACGCGACGGTGGCGAACGCGCCGTTGGCGAACGCCCGGTCCCACTCCTCGGTGAACTGCTGCTGGGCGTCGGTCAGTCCGGCCTCGGAGGCCTCGACCGCCGTGTCCCAGGCGGTGCTGACGGCGTCGCTGTCCTGGTAGACGATGTCGCCCGCGTCGTTGTAGTACCGCTCCTCGAAGCCGGACACGACCGCGTTGAACATGCCGCCGGCCGAGTCCATCCAGGCGACGTCGTCCGGGCCGTCGGCGGCAAACTCCTCGCCGGCCGCCAGGTAGGCGTCCCAGCCGTCGGCGAACAGGGCGCTGACCTCTTCGCGGTCGGTGGGCAGCCCGGCCTGCTCGAAGTAGTCGGTCCGGTAGCAGATGCCGGTCGGGCCGATGTCCGTGCCGAGGCCGATGATCCGGCCTTCCTGGTCGGTGGCCTGGTCGATCTTCCAGGGCGCGAAGTGGCCGGTGTCGACGTCCGAGTACTCGCCGAAGTCCACCCAGGCGTCGGAGAGTTCGCTGGTCATCTCGGCGATGTTGCCGACCTCGATGGCCTGGATGTCGGAGAGCCCGCTGTTCTGGGCGAGGCGGGTACGGAGCTGGGCGATGTAGTCGCCGTTCTCGGTGATCGAGTCCTGCTCGATCGTGATCTCGGGGTGGAGGTCCATGTACTCCTCGTACAGCCCCGACTCCTCGTAGCCGAACTGGCCGAAGACGCCGACGCGCAGGGTGATCTCACCGCCCGCGTCGTCGTCACCTCCGTCGTCGTCACTGGAACAGGCGGCCAGCAGACCGGTGGCGAGGGTTGCGGTGAGGCCCAGAGCCACGGCTCTGGAGGTCCGGCGTGAAGGCCGGTGGGTGGAACGGACTTTACTGCGCATGACGGCTCGTCCTCCTGGCGCACACTGACGTTGCCTTCCCAGCTGGTGTAACGAGGCGTGGGGGGAAAGGTCCTGGGGTCGGAACGTACGGGTTCGGTAGGGTTCCTATGGCGTGGGAGCGCTCCCAATCTTGCTGGGTTGAAGGGTTCCCGAGGCCCTCGTGAGTGTCAAGCCGTTGGGCCCCACGTGTCGTATTCCGTGATGTAGTTGGAGCCTGGCGCGCAAACGGGAGGTGGCGATGGCAGTGGCAAGACGGGGCATGGGCCGTGATGGGAGACCTACCCTGGAGCAGGTCGCGGCCCGCGCGGGCGTGGGACGCGGCACCGTGTCCCGGGTGATCAACGGGTCTCCGCGGGTGAGCGACCGCACCCGTGCCGCCGTGGAGGCGGCGATCGCGGACCTGGGGTACGTGCCGCACCAGGCGGCCCGTGCGCTCGCCGCGAACCGGTCGAACGCGATCGCCCTGGTCGTCCCCGAGGTCGAGGCGCGCGTGTTCGCCGAGCCGTTCTTCTCCGGGATCATCCGCGGGGTCAGCGCGGAGCTGGCGGACACCGACATCCAGCTCCTGCTGACCCTGATCAGGGCGCCGCGCGAACGCGCGCGCTTCGCCCAGTACGCGGCCAGCAACCGGGTGGACGGCGTCCTCCTGGTCTCCGTCCACGGCGACGACCCGCTGCCGGACCAGCTGGCCGAGATGGGCCTGCCGGTGGTGATGACGGGCCGCAGGTCCGCCGACGAGCCGGTGCCGCACGTGGACTGCGACAACGAGGGCGGCGCCCAGCTCGCCGTCGAGCACCTGCTCGGCCGGGGCCGCAGCACCGTCGCGACGATCACCGGCCCGTCCGACATGTACGCGGCCCGCTGCCGTCTGGAGGGCTACCGCGAGGCGATGCGCGCCGCCGGGAAGCGGCCGGACGACGAGCTGGTCGCCATGGGCGACTTCACCGAGGAGAGCGGGCACGCGGCCATGCGGGAGCTGCTGCGCAGGCGGCCCCATCTGGACGGCGTGTTCTGCGCGTCGGACCCGATGGCCATCGGCGCCCGCCGCGCGCTGCGCGAACTGGGCCGGACGGTACCGGGCGACGTGGCGCTCGTCGGCTTCGACGACTCGTCGCTCGCCCGGCACATGGACCCGCCGCTCACCAGCGTGCGGCAGCCGATGGAGGGCATGGGCCGCGCCATGACCCGTGCGCTCCTCCAGCAGATCCACGACCACGAGCCCGAGGGACCGCACCTGGTCCTGCCGACGGAGCTGGTGCGACGCGCGTCATCCTGACCGGTTCCGCGCCGCGGGGCCCTCCGGCCCGGCGGGACGCCGACCTCCCTCCCGGGCCGCCGGGCCCGGGGCAGGCGTCCCGCCACCGGAGCCCCCGGGGCACGGCACGGCTCCGGCGGCCCGGCCGCGCGCGCCACGTCGGGCCGCGAGCCACGACGGCTCATGGATTCCGGGACGGCCCCCGCGCTTCCGCCTCGCGGAAGCGAGGCGGCCCTGGTCGTGCCGCTTCCGCGGCCGGGGGCGGTCACGTGTCACGCCGGTTCCGGTGCGGCGCCCGGTCCCGGCGGGGTGCGCCGCGTGATGTGCGCCACGCGCCCCGTCGCGCTCGGCGCCCCGCCCGTCTGGCCGGATGCCTGCTGGAAACGGGACATCCCGGGCCTGGCGTCTTCGTGCCGTATGTGGTGCGCGGGGGTGGCCGTGCTGCCCGCCGGGGGCGGACCGCGCTTCTCCCGGGGTGCCGTGGCGGGTACTGTGGCCGCAGCGAAGGGGAGTAGTCCCGCAACGCCGGCGGTCGACATACCGGCCCTCCAGGGGGCCCGGTCGCCGGGTCGGCGCGGTCACGCGCCGGCGGACGAGACCTTCGGCTTCGGCATGACATGTCCGTTCCCCCTGTCCGGGGAGCGGCGATCCATCGTGCCGGGCCGAGTGGTCCTCCCACGTCTCCGGTCGAGATGCGCGGTGCCGCAGGTCCGGCCCGCACAGAGAGCCTCGTTCCCATGTCACTCGACCCTGTCGCGATCGTCACGGCCTTCGGCCTGATCTTCCTGGCCGAACTGCCGGACAAGACGATGTTCGCGTCCCTGGCCATGGGCACCCGGATGCGCCCGCTGTACGTCTGGTTCGGCACCTCCTCCGCGTTCGTCGTGCACGTCACGATCGCCGTCGCGGCCGGTGGTCTGCTCGGCCTGCTGCCGGACTGGTCGGTCAAGCTGGTGTCGGCCCTCCTGTTCGCCTTCGGCGCCTTCCTCCTCCTGCGCGGGGGCGGCGACGACGACGAGGACGAGGGCCCGGCGCGCACGGTCACCGGTTTCTGGCCCGTCTGGTCCACCGCGTTCATGGCCGTGTTCATCAGCGAGTGGGGCGACCTCACACAGATCACGACGGCCAACCTCGCCGCGACCAACGGCGCCCTGTCCACCGCCATCGGTTCGGCCGTCGCCCTGATGAGCGTCTCGGCACTGGCCCTGCTCGCCGGGCAGTTCATCGCCAAGCGGGTGCCGCTGCGCATCGTCCAGCGCGTCGGCGGGCTGTGCATGCTCGGACTGGCCGTCTGGACGGCCGTCGAGATCTTCGTCTGAGGGGTCCCGGGTTCCCCGCCCCGGCATGGCGGACGGCGCCGGCAGTCCGTCACACCGGCGGTCGGCGGGATGGGCAGGGCCTCCGCCGCGTCCGGCCGACCGCGCGCTGCCACGGGGCAGGGCACCGGCGTGCCGGGCGTCGTCGGGGACGATCTGACCAGCGTCAGCGACCGGTCGGAGAGGGCGAACGCCCTGCCCGCCGTCGAGCCGGAACGCCGTGGGTGGTCCGCCGGCGCCCCTGGCCGTGCCGTCCGCCCTGCGTCCGTCGTGGCCCCGGCGTTCGCCCGGTGCCGGACGCCTCCGACTCGCGTCGCCGCCCGGGGCACCCCGGACGAGCTGGGCATCGTTGATACGGCGAGGCAGTCCGTCCGGGGCGGCCCGTGGCCGCGTGACGGTGGTCGTCGCAGCCGGTCAGGTGCCGCTGCCGCGCGGGGACCGTGTTCGCCCCGGAGCCTGAAGGCCGTGGGCGGTCCGCCGGGGTCCGTGGCTGTGCCTTCCGCCCTGGTTCCGCTGTGACCGCGCAGCTCGCCCGGTGCCAGGGGCGGCGGATGGACGCCGTGCCCGCCAAGGGCGGCCGAAGTGTGCGTCGTGTGCCGGCGTGAGCTTGTGGAGTAAGGCGTGTCAGGCATGTACGAAGCGTAGTCATCGATACGGAGAGTGGTCAATTACCCCTTTCGTGTGACGCAGCGCCACCCCCGGCGCAGGGTGGGCGCCGGGGGTGGCTGCCTGGCTCACTGCCGTGCCGTCCGGTCATGACGACCGGAGCGGGCGGTTCAGCTCACGGGCGGGTAGGCGTTGGCCAGCAGCTCCTGGAACTGCGCGGAGAACCAGTCGCCCGACAGCGGCGCGTCCGGCAGGGCGCCGGACGGGTTGTTGCCGTTGCGCGGGTTGCCCTGGTACGCCGGGTCGCACATCTCGTCGAAGCCCTTGCCCTCGTCGTTCGGGATCTCCTCGCTCGCGCCGTCCGACTCACCCGGCGGCTTGATCCACGCGTAGGCGTCGATCCCCGGCGCGGGTGCGGCCGTCGGGCGCTCGCCGAGACCGGCACCGGACTGGTTGCACCAGTTGCCGGTGTGGATGCGCCCGTCCGTCCTGCTCGCCTCGACGTACGCGTTCACATCCGTCATCGGCCCCGGCCCGGTGGGACGGTCGGGACCGCCCCAGCCGTTGCGCGAGGTGTCGATCAGCATCCCGATCCCGGGATCGAAGCCCTGGCGCACCAGCTCCTCGCGGAAGCCCTGCGCGAACGACTGGTTGTCGTTGTACTGGTTCCAGTCCACCCACTCCGACTGGCGGACCGGGGTGCCGTTCACCGTGTCGTCGATGCTGTAGTACGGCTCGACGGTCGGCCCGTAGTTCGCCGTGTTCACGATGAACCCGGCCACGTCGTCGACCGACGCGCCGTTCGACGTCGCGGTCTGGTGGAACAGGTCGGCGGACGGTCCGAAGTTGCTGTCCCAGCCGAGCCAGCCGAAGTGCCCGGCGTCGACGTAGTTGTACACGTTCCCGATGGCGCCGAGCTGCGCGAGCGCGTACGAGACGCCGGTGACGTAGTTGCCGTTCGCCAGCATCTCCTGGCAGTTGGCGGTCGCCGTATCGCCCGAGACGTTCGTCACCAGGTTGGGCAGCGAGTCGATCTCGACGATCGTGGCGACGCGCAGGTTCTCGTACTGCTCGTAGTCCCGCAGGATCGACGCGATCGGGTCGATGAACTCGTCCCGGTACCGGTCGATCTCGTCCGGGCCCAGCTCGCCGTTGGACGCCAGCGCCGCGCAGTCGCGGCCCGGCAGGTCGTACACCACGACCTGGAACACAAGGGGCTCGCCGCCCGCCTGCTCCAGCGCCGTGTCGAGGTGCTCCCGCAGGCCCATGGCCTCGCCGGTGCCCTCGATGGCCGCGATGCGGTCCAGCCAGACGGCGGTGGGCTCGTCGGCCACCGCGGCGCCGCCGGGCTCGGCCGCCGCGCGGGCGGACCAGTCGGGGTTGACGTAGACCTGGGCGCCCTCGTAGGGGTTGTCGACGCGCGCGAGGGTGCCGGGCGCGTCGGCCGCCGAGGCGGGCCCGAGCGGGCCCGCGCCGACGGCGAGCGCGCCGGCCAGGACGCCGGCCGCGAGTGCCGCGCGCCGCGCGCGGCGGTGTGGGGGTCGGATGCGGCTCATTGCTGATGTTCCTCCAGAGGTTGCGGCGGCGCGGGCGCCCCGCGTGCGGGCGCCGGGCGCGCCGCCGTGTTCGGAAGGGGAAGGGAGCGCCGGCGGACGCCGGTCTCCCGTGCCGTCGTGGCGCCGTGCGGCGCTCCGGTGTCGCGCGGCCGTCGCCGGGCATCGCCCGCGGTCCCCTGCCGTTCCCGCGCGCGGCCGGACCGCGCGGCGCACGGATGCGGCGCGCTCCCGGCGGGGCCACAGGACTGCTCGTCCCGGCCGGCCCCGGGCGAGGCGGCCGCGAGGACGCGGGAGGGGTGGGGGATGTGTGGGGGGATGTGGGGGTGCGTCATGCGGAACGGCTCCGGTCGTCCGGCGCGCCGTCCAGCGGCGCCTGACAGTTTGGGACCGCTCCCACTGGTTGCACGGGACCGTATGCCACCCGACCCGCTCCCGCCAAGGGGGCGGGACGAATTGACGCCGTCGCGCGCCGCCGAGGGCGGTGGGGTGGTCCTGCGGGATGCGGCCCAGCCGCGCGTCCTCCCGCGTGGGCGGCCGGGAAGGCGCTGCGCCGCGCCCAGGGGGACGGCGGAAACGCGCAGGACCTGCCGGAAGCCCTGGTCGGCGGGTGTGCGGCAGGCGGCGGGGGCTGCCCGGGGTGAGGCGCCGTCCCGCCGGAGGGCCGGCCGGCGGTGCCGAGGCCGGGTGCGGCCCGCTCGCGGCGCGGGTGGGTGCGGCCGGATCGATCGCGGCGCCTTCCGGAAATCGCCTTTCCCGTACGGGGGGTTGACTGCGGCGCCGCCGTCCCCGAAGCTTGGGAGCGCTCCCACTGGTTTCCGTGCACCCGCCCCACGCGCGTGCATCTCCTCACCCCCACGACATCCGAGGAGGCGGAATGGGAATTCCCCGCCATGCCCGCGGCCGTACGCGGGCCACATCACGCACACCTGGACACCCGCCCGCGCCCTGACCCGCGCGGGCCCGGCGCCACGCCACGCGGGGCGCGCGACCGGCGCCGGGCCTGGGGGGGGGGGGGGGGGGGGGGGGTCTCCCCCCCCCCCCCCCCCCCCCCCCCCCCCCCCCCCCCCCCAACAACCCCCCCCACACACCCCCCCCCCCCCCTCCCCCTCCCCCCCCCCCCCCCCCCCCCCCCCCCCCCCCCCCCCCCTCCCCTCCCCCCCCCCCCCCCCCCCCCTCCCTCCTTTCCCCCCCCCCCCGGGGGTGGGGTACGGGCCACGCGCGCGTCGAGTCGGGATGTCAGCGGGTTCGCGGTCTGCCGGTTGATGGCGCGGGGGTGCTGGGCCGCTGGTGCGCGGTCTGGGAGCGGTCAAGTTGCAGCGGGGCGGGGAACCAGATTTCGACGTAGCGCGTGATGGCGGTGCGCAGCCCGGTGACGTCCGCTCCCGCCCACGGAGGAGGAGCACTCCTGCGCGGCGGGGAAGGCGGGGGATAGAACGTGGCGTATGCCCACGCCCCTGGCCTCAGCCCCTTCGCTCTGTCCCGAGCCGTGAACGTGGCGTGGTGAGCGAAGAGAAGAGTGACCTGGTCGACAGGGCCCGTGGGCTGGAGCACGGCGACATCGAGCCCGTCGAAGGCCAGGTGCCCGGGGTCGGTGGGATGGAACGAGATCCGCAGACGCTGGGGCAGGGCAGGCTGGGGAACGGCGTAGTACACGTCGCCGAGCACGGCGCTCTCGTACGGCAGATCCAGCTTGTCGAAGAACGCCTGGGCAGCAAGAGGCGTAGGACTCACAGCGCTTCCTTTCTGGTCAGCGCCCTCGGCTGCTCGTCGTCCAGCGCACGACACTCCTCCTGGGTGCCGGCCGCGGGCGTGCGGCGGCGTGGGCGAGGGCCAGCGGTGTCGGGCGGGGACGGAGTGGACGCGCGTACTGGCGAAGCCCCGGGAGAAGTTCGGCCCGCCAGCGCAGGAGAGGTTCGGGGTCGGACAGACTCGTGGTGAGGGCCGTCAGCAGGGGGGTGGGGGTACCGGTCGTGGCCTCTGCGTACCACTGGCCGGGCCCGGTCTTCGGGCCTCCCCAGAGGTGCCACCGTGGTCGCCGGCCGAGCAGTTCGTCCGCGAACTGCAGAGGTCCCTTGGCGAAGGTCAGCTGCGCCTGTTTGTCGGGGGCCGCCAGATGCACCATGCCGTCGGCGGGCGCCTGATGGGTCCACCCACGGTCGAGAAGAGGTTGAAGGGCCGTGAAACGGCCCGCACCCACGGCCACGGACTCCGGGGCGCGGATGCTCTGGGCCAGCATCGACGTAAAGGCGGTCACGATCTCGGTCGGCATCCCTTCGCTGAAGGATGCGGCCCAGGCGGGTGTGCCGTACGGGTCGATGTACGCGGTGATCCGCCAGAGGGCGTCGTCCTCGCCCTCGGGCACGAAGCCCAGACGAAAGCGCAGGTCGGGTGCTTCGACATGAACGTTGCCCAGCTCGTCGTGGCGCAGGGGCCAGCCGAGTGCGGTCAGCGGGGCGATGGCTTCGTCGCCGGAAACGCGCGGGCCGGCGAGGCATCGCGGCACCACGACATCGCCATCCGGTGGCGAGGCGGTCACCGTCGCGGTCCTCCCGCGGCCGGGGCTGTAGCACCGGAGGCCACTGTCCCGTGGGAGAAGATGTCGCCGGACTGCCACTGGGCGCGGGGACGAATGTAGCTGCGGTTCGAGGTCGAGACAGACACGGCGGTGCGGCGAGGTCGCTGATCCCAGACGGGATGGCGGGCGGTAGCGGTCGGGTCGGCCCACAGGGCCCAGGCGGAGAGAGCCCGGTAGACCGGCGCCAGAGCCTGACCCGGCTCAGTGAGGCGGTATCTGCCAGCGGCGGTCTCGACGAGACCATCGGCGCGGAGCTGGGACAACCGGACGCGCGCACCCGCGCGGGCCTCGGCCGGAAACTGCTCGGCGAACTCATCCGCGGTGGCCCAGCCCTGCGAGCGAAGCCTCCACAGAGCCTCGGTCGCATACCGACCACTGATCAGCACGAGGGCGTCTTCCGCTTGCTGCGCGGCGGGGATTGGTTCACGGACCAGGGTACCGGTGGCGTCGCGGACAAGACTCCTTTCCAAGTGCTGCGAGGCCCAGGTGGTCATGGCGGAGAGGACCGGTATCAGATCCGCGCCCCGATCGCTCAGGCTGTAGGTGACGTGCTTCGTATTGTGGACGTCACGCATGGCCACCCCGGCATCGACGAGCCTGTTCAAGATCCCGTGGAGACCCGGATCGCTCATCCAAGGCATACGTGACTTCATCTGGAACGGCCGCAGCGGTTCCGGAGCCATGGTCATCAGGACCCAGGCCGTCCAGCGGGGCGACAAGATATCCAGCGTCTCATTGACTCGTGCGAGATCGGACTCGCGTCGGGGGATCGAAGGCAAAGGGGGTCTCCTTGAAACCTTTAACGGGGCGTAGGCGATGCGGTGTTCGGTGCTGACGGAGGTGAGAAAGGGGGTGCGGACGCGGTCGAGGTTGGTCGGGCTTCCGGGGCGCGGTGCAGGCTCTGGAGTACGCGGGTCAGCACGCGTACTCCCGCGTCGCGGGCCACCAGAGAGTCGGACAAGCGGCGCACGCAGTCGGCGAGATGTGCGGCATCGCTCAGCTCGAGGGGATGCCTCGCGGAAGCGCTGAGATCACGCAGCCGCCGCAGTTGGTGCGCGATGTTCGCCTCAGCCTGTTGCACTTCGGCTCGGGTGGCGACCAGCGCGACGAGCATGCCGGGTTGAGGTGATGCCTCCGCGCGGGCCTCGAGGTCGGCGATCGGGCAGCAGTACAGCTCCTCGATCATCTCCCCGAAGATCCGGGCATGGGACATCGGTCAGCGGCGACGCGGCAGAGGCGGATCTGCTGAAGGCGCAGCGGGGCCGCGAACGTTCGAGACCGACGGCACGGGCGGGAGAGGTGCCTCGTTGCCTCTCCAGAATTCCGACAGCCACCACTCGGCGGCCGACATCGTCGTGAAGCCGCCCTCTCGGAGGGAGTGAGTGCGCGCCTGCATGTCGGTCGTCTCCAGCAGCACGCGGAAGGGGGCGGGTGAGTCCCCCAGCGCTCCGAGGAGGACGGTCGTTCGCGGGGGGTCTTCGTCCGTGTAGCTGTGGATGTGCGCGAAGTGGTCGCCGTAGCCCGTCACCCGCTGCTCCAGCCGCCGGGTGATGTCGTCCGCCGGTGCTGTTCCAACGCCCTCGCGCAGGCCGATCTCCTGCGGCGGGCAGCCGCGGGCGATCACCCATGACTGGGCCATCGCCGGCAAAGGAAATGAGGTGTAGCGGTAGTCGAACAGGCCGAGTTCGGGGATACGGGTGATGTGCAGCGCGAGGATCTGGTCCTCGCCTGGGTGCCCCCAGATGGCTGTCCCGTCGTGCAGGATAAAGTAGCTGTGCCGGTCGTCTTCCCGATGATGATCGGCCAGCATGGTCATCAGTGGCCTGTCGGACCAAAACTTGATCTCGAAATGCCATTGAAGTCGAAGGTTGGTATGCCGGTATCCGTCCAGTCGGAATTCGGCGGATTCATCGGGCATGGCGATGCTTTCGGGCAGAAACAGGCGCGTCAACCAAAGGGGGAGCGGAACGCGCGGTATCGGGCCGGCGGGAGCTGGTGAGCTGCGGCGAGCGGGTCCGAGCGGCATGAGCTCGGGACGTCGCGGGTGAGCGGTCGAGGCCGAGGCGGTCACGGGCAACCGCGTAGACCTCACCGCCGTACCGTGGGCGGACGGCAACGACGTGGATCTCGGTGCGGTGCTCCGCTTCCGCTGGAGCGGGCCGCTGGCAATAGACCATCCGCCATGAGTTGCGGTCGTCGATGTAGATCTTGCGGTACCCGGCGAGGTCCCGGGTGAGTGCCGTGCCGAAAAGCCGCGCGTGGATGATGTCTTTGAGGTGGGCGAGGACAAGGTCGCGGATGTCGTCCGGGGCGTGCAGGAGGTCGGCGAGCGCGCGCGGGTCGAAGGAGAGTCCGAACGCGGGACGGTGGCCCGTCATCCCGCGTCCGGACGGTCGCTGCGCACGGATGTCCCGGGGTGGGGCAGCAGGCGGTGAGCGGGCCGGTCCGGCGTCGTGGTACATGCGGACAGCGGCCCGCCCGGAGCGCGGATCGCGGCCATGGTGTGGGTCAGGAAGTCGCGGTGCCAGATGAGCATCCCGGAGGGGCCGGCGTCCGGGGCCGAGTGCTGCTGGTAGGCCAGCCACAGGGCGTGCAGCCAGGCGACGACATCGTCGTGCTCCTGCCAGCGGGGGCACCAGGGCGCCGCAGTGGTGACCTCGGCCCCGTACGTCGGCAGGAGGAAGTCGTCCACCCAGTCCGAGAGCGCGTCGAGTTCGTCGTCGCGCTCGGGCCCGGCGAGTTCCAGAATCGGCCGGGGCTCCGGTGACGGACCTCCGAGCGGCCGGCCGAACGCGCCGAAGGCATCGTCCGAGCCGAACGGTCCGTCGGACAGGTCGTCGAGTCGCCGGTCCTGCTCGCCGACGCGCGCGAGAAGGCTGCGTACGCTGGCCGACACGGCCTCCAGGTCCGCGTCGGCCAGCCGGACCGGGTCAGGTATCGGCGGGCCCTCGGCATCGTCCACGCGAGTTCTCCTTCCTTCTCCCTCCACCGCCGTTGCGGCAGAGATACTGATCTCAGAGTCTTCGCCAACGCCGGTTTCGGCAGCCGGGGCCCGCGGGGTATAGAAGTCCGAAGAACTATTCCGTCTATGCCGTCAGCGTGAAATCTCCCCGAATCGCGGTCTCGTGGAGCGTCTCGTCAAGCCGCCCCTGGGCGACCGCCGCATAGTGAGCAGTCTTTTCAATGCCGATGAAATCCCGGCCCTCCAGGAGAGCCGCGACACCCGTCGATCCACTCCCGGCGCAGAAATCCAGGACCGTACCGCGCTCCGGGCAGATCTTTACCAGCTCACGCATCACCGAGACCGGCTTCTGCGTGAGATGCTTGCGCGCCGCACCGGAGGGTTGCGATGCGCTGTAAAGGCCGGGCAGATAAACGGGGTTGCGGGAGCCGTCAATCGGGCCCTTGCTCGCCCAGACGATGAACTCGCAGTTCTGGGTGAACCGGCCTTTCTGGGGCCGTGCTTGCGGCTTGTGCCAGGCCAGGACACCGCGCCACAGCCATCCGGCGGCCTGGATCGCGTCGGTGGTGACCGGGAGTTGACGCCAATCGGTGAAAAGGAGCGCCGCGCCGCCGGTTTTTGCCAGCCGGTGGGCCTCGGTCATGATCTGCGTCAGCCAGAAACCATAGCTTCGCTGGTCCATGTTCTCGCCGGTGAAGTCCGGTAGCTGATGCTCGGCATCGGCGCTCGTGTACTTCTGCCGCGCGGTGCGGGACGTACGTTCCTTGGCGGTCCGGCCGCCGGAATTGTAAGGCGGGTCAGTGATGACGCTATCCACGCAGTCATCGGGAAGGCCGGCCAGGACGCTCAGCGCGTCCCCGTGGTGGAGGGAAAAAGGCAAAGAGGTACCGCCATCCTTTTTGGAGTCAGGGCGGGGGAAGCCACCACTGTAGGACACGAAACCCGGTTGGCGGCGATCGCCTGCGGAAAGTACGGGCTGATTTCGGCACCCGGGAATCCGGCCGTACGGTCGTGTGACCGGCGAGGCCAACGGCCCCGCCACTCGCGCTTCATCGGAAGGAGTTCCGTGATCCGACCGCACCGATCGCCGCCGCCCATGGCGCGGCAGCCCAGCACCCGGGAGACCACGCCCACGTGAAGGGCAAAGCCGCCCTACTCGGCGTCGTCGCCCTGTCCCCTCTGGTGATCACCGGAACGGCGCTCATGGCGTTCGCCGGCCACACCGCCGCCGCCACAACCCCCGCCTGCAGCTCTCCCGTCGACTCCTCGGCGGTCGCCGAGGCGGTCACCGGACTCGACCTCCCTGACGAACAGGTCCCGAACGCGCAGATCATCGTGACCACCGGCGCATCGCTGGACGTCCCCGCGCGAGGGCAGGTCGTCGCCCTGGCGACCGCGATACAGGAGTCGAGGCTGCGCAACCTCGCGTACGGCGACCGCGACTCGCTCGGCCTCTTCCAGCAGCGGCCGAGCCAGGGCTGGGGCACAGCGGAGGAAATCCTCGACCCGGCTCACGCCAGCCGCCGCTTCTACGAAGCTCTCATGGCCATCCACGGCTGGGAGCAACTGACCGTCACCCAGGCTGCCCAGGCCGTGCAGCGGTCCGCATACCCGGACGCGTACGCCCAGTGGGAAGACCTCGCCGTCGACCTCCAGTCCCTCCTCGCGGACACCGCGGACACCCCCGCCCCGGATTGCGGCGACGGCGACCTCGACTGGGAGACCATCCCCGAGGGTGCCGTGCCCGACGGATACGAGATGCCGGCCGAGGCCGATCCGGCCGCGCGCGCGGCGATCACCTGGGCGATGGGACAGCTCGGCACCCTCTACCAGTGGGGCGGGACCTGCACCGATCCGCACGGCCCCGACCCGATGGGCCGCTGCGACTGCAGCTCCCTGGTGCAACAGGCGTACGCCCACGCCGGTGTCACGCTCCCCCGCACCACTTACACGCAGATCGGCGAAGGCCAGGCCGTCCCGGAACGGGACATCGCGCCGGGCGACCTGATCTTCAGCAGGGGCAGCGCGGACCGGCCCGAGCACGTCGGTCTCGCCCTCGGCCGCGGCCTGGTCATCGAAGCACCGCGCACGGGCAAGCCTGTACGGGTCGCACCGTTGACCGACTGGACCGTCCTCGCGGTCCGCCGCGTCCTCTAAAGCCCTGCCTCCTTTCCACGCCCCCTTGGCCGCTGTCGGCCTGCCTCCAAGTCGACCTTTATTTGAGGAGTTTTCATCTCGCTCCGCCCCATCGTCCTCGCCTTCGACCCGGGCATCGAGCCCGCCGAGGGCGGCCTGCCGGGCCTGTCGGTCCTGCGGCAGGTCGTCTCCAGCATCAACCTCTTCTGCCTCCTCGCCGTCGTCGGCGCGCTCGCGGTCTCCCTCGGCGTATGGGCCTGGGGCCACCACACCGGCGGCCACCAGGCCGAAGCGAACGGCAAGAAGGGCGCGGTCGTCGCCGCCGGGGCCGCCCTCGGCCTCGGCGCCGCCAACGGAATCGTGAGCTTCTTCTCCGCGCTCGGCACGGAGGTCCACTGATGCGCAGCCGTCTCCCCGCCTCGTTCCCGGCCCGGCGCGCACTCGTCCTGGCCGGCCTGCTCGTCTTCGTCCTGGCCCTCACCCTGGCCGCCGCCCTGGTGACACGCAGCGGCGGTGAACACCCTGCCGAGCCGACACCCAGCCCGCCCGCCACGGGCGAGACCAGCCTGCCGTCCACCGGCGAGGCGACGCCGCCCGCGAGGCCCGCTCCCGTGCCGGACTCCTCTTCCCCGGCCCCGGCGGACCCTCCCCGCATCGACGAGCCGGTCGCCTACGCCGAAGCCGCCGCCACCGCCCTGTGGTCGTACGACACCAGGACCACCAGCCGCGCCCAGCACCTCGCCGCCCTGGCGCAGTGGATGACCGGCGACGAGCGGTACGCCGACTGGCCCTCGGTGGCGAGCCAGGTGCCCGACCCGACGCTGTGGTCCCGCATGGCCGACACCGGCCAGCGCGCCGCCGCCCGCGACGCCGAAGGACGCTTCCCCAGCGCCTTCCAGCAGGCCCTGGCCGACGATCCCACCGCCATCACCGAGGCGTACGTCTACGCCGTCACCGTCACCGGGACCCAGCGGATCGCCTGGACCGAGCCCGACGGTCGGACCGGCGCGTCCGGCACCGAGGAGCGGTCCACCACCCTGGCCGTGCAGTGCCGCCCTTCCCGCGACTGCTCCCTCGTGGCGGTCTCCCCGACCGTGATGCCCTGACCAGGCCGTCGCACAACGAGACAAGGAGACACCGTGGCCTTCTGCGACGTGCCCGTCGTCAGCACCGCCTGTGACGCGGTCGGCGCGATCGACGACGCCGCCGACGCGGCCAGTGCAGCCGCCGAGTTCGCCGCCAACCCGGGAAAAGCGATCGGCGAGTGGATGACCGAGAGCGCCGGGGACCTCGCCACCGCAGCGGCCGACCTGGCCGCCACCGCCGTCGACACGACCACGCAGGTCGACCTCGGAGCCGCCTGGTTCCGCGACAACTACGCGCTGGTTCTGCCGATCGGACTGGTCCTGCTCGTCGGCACGTTCTGCGCTCAGCTGGTGCGGGCGGCGCTGCGCCGCGACGGGCAGGCCCTGACCCAGGCGTTCATCGGCACGATGACCGGGGTGCTGTTCAGCTTCGCCGCCGTCGCGCTGACGACCGTCGCCCTCGACGTCACCGACGCCCTCTCGGACGGGCTGTTCACCGCGTCCGGCCAATCGCTGTCCCAAGCGGTCCGCCGGGTCGTGGCCATCGACCAGCTCACGGCCCTGTCCGGACTTGGATGGCTGGTCGCCGTCTTCGCCGCGCTGGCCGCGGCTCTGGGCGCCTTCCTGTTCTGGTGCGTGATGATGGTCCGCAAGATCGGCGTCGTCGTCATGGTCACGCTCGCCGTGTTCGCCGGAGCCGGCGGCGGCTGGGAAGCGGCGCGGCGGTGGCGCCGCGGCTGGATCGAGGTCACCGCCACCCTCGTGGCCTCGAAGCTCCTGATGACCGTGATCTTCGTCCTCGGGATCGCCGCGATCGGCAACAGCGAAGCGGAGGACGGGATCGGCGCGCTCGCCGATGTACTGGCTGGCATCGTCATCATGGCCCTTGTCCTGCTGTGCCCGTACGCGACATTCCGGTTCGTGCACTGGGCCTCTGAAGGCGGCGCGGACGGTGAAGCCGTCCACCGTGCCAGCGGCGCTGGCATGCAGGTAGCCCGCCAGCACACCATGCATCTGGGACGCCGGGCCGTCGCCCTGGCCGCCGGGGGCGCCGCCGGTACGGCCGCGATGTCGAGCGCGGCGCCCCAGGGGCCCGACACTCCCAGCGGCGCATTCCCCGGCCAGGTCAGCCCCGCCGTGACGCCGGTACCGGGCCAGGGCAATCGGCAGGGTGGTCTGTCGGAGCGGCTGGAGAAGTCGATTCCTGTTCCGCCCGGTCCGCCGGTGGATACCACGGACTCCGGCGATCCGCCGTCCCCTGCCTCGCCCTCTGCTCGCGGCGGCGGATTCACCACCGTGCAGCCGCTCCGCACGCCGACCGGCGCACCTTCCTCGCCGACCGCATCCAGGCCGCCCGCGCCGCCACCGGCCGGCAGCGCCTGACCCGACCGCCGACCCCAGGGCGGCACGCGAGCAGCACCTCCTCGCCCGCGTGCCGCCCCCTGACCTCCGGACCGTCCTTGCCCGAAAAGCCCGTCCTCGCCCCACCTACCGTGGTCTTCCCGCACCGCTCGCGGCGCGGCATCCTCTACGGTCTGTCCCTCCCCCAGCTCCTGCTCGTCTCCGGCGCGCTGGCCCTGCTCCTGGTGGCGGTCCTGACTACCGGGCTGCCCGGCGCCATGGCGCTGTCCCCGGTGTGGGCGGCGACCGTGGTGCTCGTCACGGTCCGCCGTTCGGGCAGGTCACTGATCGACTGGGCGCCCCTTGCCGCACGCTACGCCGTGCGGCGCCGGACCGGGCAGGACCGGTGGCTTGCCCGTCCCCTCTCCCGGCCGCGCCTCGACGGCCTCCTGCATCTGCCCGGAACCGCCGCGTCGCTGCGCGTCCTCTCCCCCGGCGGACCCGACGGCCAGGCCGCGGCCCTCCACGATCCGCACCAGCAGACCCTCACCGCGGTCGCCCGGGTCACCAGCCGCGGCTACGCCCTGCTTGACCCGGCCACCCAGCATGCCCACGTCGCAGGATGGGGCCGCGCCCTGGCCGCGACCGCCCGCGCTTCTTCGCGCGTCACCGCGGTCCAGGTGCTGGAGCGCACCGTGCCGGACGCCACCGGGGACGCCGTCGCACGGCACTGGGCGTCCCACGGCCTTCCGGACAGCCCCACCGCTGGTATCTACGCAGACCTCGTCGCCGCCGCCGGGCCAGCCGCAGCTCCCCACGAGACGTACCTGGCGGTCGGCATCGATCTCAAGGCCGCCAAACGACGCATCAGGCAGGCCGGTGGTGCTGACGGCGCGTTCGCCCTTCTCCGGCAGAGCACCTCGGCCATCACCCAGTCCGCACACGAGGCCGGGCTCACGGTGACCGGCTGGCTGACCGCGTCCGAGATCGCCGGGGTAATACGCACCGCCTACGACCCCGCGTCCCATGCCACCCTCCAGCAGCAGTCGGCCAACAGCAACGCCGTGACCGCCCCGTCCGCCGCCGGGCCCGTCACCGTCATCGAGGAAGGCGACCGGCTCGCAACGGATACCGCCCGCCACGCGGTTTTCTGGGTAGAGAACTGGCCCCGCACGGAGACGAACGCCGCTTTCCTGCACGCCCTGATGTTCACCGGTGGTGTACGGCGCAGCCTTTCCCTCATCTATACGCCACAGGACCTCGAAGCGGCATTTCGAGATGTCCGCCGGGCGAAGGCGGGCGCTCTGGCGGACGCCACCGAACGGGCACGCCGCGGCCAGGTCGCCGCAGAGGCCGACACCATCGAGTACCAGGACGCCGTCAGCCGCGAACGCCAGCTGATCGCCGGACACGGCTCCGTCGCGCTGACCGGCCTGCTGACCGTCTCCGCCACGTCCGACACCGAACTCGACGCCGCCTGCACCCAGATCCAGACCGCCGCCGTCACCGCCCAGATCGATCTCCGGCGGCTCACCTACCAGCAGGGCGAGGCGTTCGTCGCCGCGGCGCTCCCGCTCGCCCGCACCGTCCTGTGACCCCTGCGGACCGCCCTCCCAGTTCTCCCGCCACGCTCTACCTGCGGGCAGCCACCGCAGGTATCCGCCACCACGCCAAGGCCCTCACCCGTACCAGCGACGGCAATCCCCCGGACCGGCACCACCTCGACGACCTCCACGCGCACATCGCCGCGCTGCTACGCCTGCTCGACCACCTCGTCCAGGTGACCCGGCCCGAACACCCCTCCGCCGGGCAGCGCCTGAGCGCCGCCCGCGACTTCTTGTGGGCCGCGACCGCGGCCGTCCACGACAGCTACCACCGGCTTCCCCCAGCCGACGGCAGTGACGACGGCGGCCTGCCGGACGGGCCGCCCACCGTGGCGATCTGCCACCGGCACCTCGCCACCGGACACCTCGTCCGCCGCACCAGCACTCCCACAGACCTGACCAGGGACCACACCCCCGGATGAGCCACCGCCACCACGCCACCGCCACCACCAGCCCGCTGTTCGTCACCCGCAGCAGCGGCCGAGCCGCCCGTACCGCCGCGCGCAGCAAGCTCGCCCGCGTCAACCCGGCGGGCGATCGCGGAACCGCCGCTCCCCTGCCGACGCCTCTCCCACCTCCTGCCCATCCATCGGGAGGGCGCTCCGGGGCCACATCGGCCCGCGCCGGGAGACTGAAGCTCCCCGCCCACCGCCTCACCACTGCCGTCGCGGGGGCCGCCTACCCTTTCTTGGCCGAAGGCGGCCTCGGAGGCGACGGCGTCTACGTCGGACGCGATGTACACGCCGAAGCGTCCTTCGCCTACGACCCGTTCACCCTCTACGGGCAGCTGGACGGCTTCACCAACCCGAACATCCTGCTCGCGGGCGTCATCGGCCAGGGCAAGTCAGCCCTGGCCAAGTCCCTCGCACTGCGCAGCACCGCCTTCGGCCACCGCGTCTACGTCCCATGCGACCCGAAGGGCGAATGGACCGACGTGGCCGCCGCAGCCGGCGGCACCAGCATCGCGCTCGGCCCCGGTCTCCCCCAGCGGCTGAACCCCCTGGACGCCGCCCCGCGCCCGCCCTCCGTCGCCCCGGCCGACTGGGCAGGCCACGTACGAAGCCGCCGCCTTCTCCTCCTCTCCTCACTGGCCCGCGCCGTCCTGCGCCGGGACCTGCTGCCCATGGAGCACACCGCGCTCTACGTCGCCCTCGACAGCGCCGTCGCCCAGGCGGAGCACGCCGGACGCGCGCCGCTCCTCGTCGACGTCACCTCACTCCTGACCGGCAAGCAGCTCAACCGTGCCGGCGAGCCCGGATACCTCGCGGACGCGGCACGGGACCTCGCGCACAGCCTCAGCCGGCTCATCCGCGGCGACCTGGCCGGGATGTTCGACGCCCCCTCCACCGTACGGTTCGACACCAGCGCCCCCATGCTGACGATCGACCTGTCCGGCCTCGGCAGCACCGGCGACGACACCGCCCTGGTCCTGGCAATGACCTGTGCCTCAGCCTGGATGGAAGCCGCCCTCGCCGACCCCCGCGGCGGACAGCGGTGGATCATCTACGACGAAGCCTGGCGCCTGATGCGGCACACCAGCCTGCTGGAGCGCATGCAGGCCCAGTGGAAGCTCTCCCGCAGCTTCGGCATCGCCAACCTGGCGGTCATTCACCGGCTGAGCGACCTGCTGTCCGCCGGTGACGCCGGATCACGCGGACGCGCGCTCGCCGAAGGGCTGCTCGCCGACTGCTCCACCCGCGTCATCTACCGGCAAGAGCCCGACCAGCTCGCCCCTGCCGCCGACCTCCTCGGCCTCACCACGGTCGAGTCCGACGCCATCAGCCATCTCCGCCGCGGTCGAGGTCTGTGGAAGATCGCCGAACGCTCCTTCGTCGTCCAGCACCACCTCCACCCGGCCGAAGCCGAACTCTTCGACACCGACGCCCGGATGCACACGCCTCACCGCGCGACCTGAGCCGACACTCCGACAAGCGCACCTTCCTTCCTATCTGAGAGAGATCATGGCCAACCCCACCGGCGAAGATGATCACTACGCCCACCTGATCGAGGCCGTCGAAGCGGCAGGAGAACCGGAGAAGGCCGCCAGCCTCGTCGCACGGATCGTCCAGCCGGAAGCCGGAGTGCTCGACCAGCTCGCCGACCTTCTGGAAACGGCCGCCGATCACGTACGGGAAACGACGGACGACACCGCCCTCGACCTCCACTACGACTTCACCGACGCCGCGACCGCGCTGCGCGGTATCGCAGGCGATCTCACAGGACCGGCCGAGCACCTGCGCGCCTTGGTCCACCGCATCCCCCACGCCGCTCCGCCTGACTTCCCAGCCGCACCACCGCCCTCGCAGACGGCCTCGCCCACGGCGGCCCGCAGGACACCGCGCTGACTCCCAAGGAGCCTTGTTGTCCACACATTCCGTCATCGCCCGCCCCGGTGACGGGGACCGCATCCACGCCGTCTACTGCCACTTCGACGGCGGCCCCAGCCACCAGCTCCCCCTCCTGCTCACCGCGTACAGGTACCGGTTCGGCCAGGCACTGGACGACATGACCCGGCATCTCATCACCGACGCGCCCGCCGGCTGGGACGTCCTGGGAACAGACTTGCTCGCCGGAGCCCCCGAAGAGCTGCGCTCTCGAATAGCGCCCTATCTCGATCCCAGCCGGAAGCAGGCCACCACCGACGCGACATCCGTTGCGGACGCCCCCCTCACCACCACCTTGCGCGAGCTGAGGCACTCCAGCCTGAGCTGGGCATACGTCCTCGGCCAGCGCGGCATCGACGTCATCCCGCTCACCCACTGGAGCGGCCCGGAGCGCTACCTCGTCACCTGGGCCACCGATGCCCGCAGCTACTTCCCCGACGACCCAGACCACTGGGTGCCCCCTCGCCGTAGCCGGACCGCCCGAGCGGCGAAGCCGCACCCGCGAACGGCAGACGCAACGTCACCGGTGCCCCGGCGCTCGCGTACATGACGGACGCCGATTAGCCAAAACGGGCCACGCGGGGACCCTGGATACACGCCCCCGTCCCCGCGTTCGCCGAGGAATGTCGTGATCGAACCGCGCCCCATGCACGAGATCCCCGCGGGGACACGCCTGCCCGATCCTCTGACCCCAGTGCGGGACATCACTCACCGTCACTTCCGGGCCGGCGACCGGATCGCGATCATCCGCGGCACCGTGCGGGGACAGCTGTGGGGTGACTGCCTGCACGTGGTCGCGCCGTCCTGGCACACCCCGACCGACGAGGACGGCTGGCGCCTGCGCGACCCCGACGGCGGGGAGCTCAGTTACATCACCGCCCACCCGCGCCACCTCGTCCACCTCGACCGCCGCTGCGCCGACTGCCTCATCCACCTGCGAGCACTGGCCGGCCACCTCCTGCCAAGAGTTCCCGGCCTCCAGGCGCTCGACGCGGGCTGGTACTCGCTCACTCCCCTCCACCAGCTCGTGCACGTCGGCGACCGATAGAGAGGACAGGCACCACCGATGCCTTCTAACCACATGGTGTCCATCGGCCGCGAGCAGCCCGGCGGGCAGGTCACCGCCCGAGGCGGTGACCCACGCGCCCACAGCATCCTCCAACGGGCGGCCTGGGTGCCGGTCGTCCGGCTGAACGAGACGTACCACCGGCTTCCCCACAACCTCGACACCGCGGACGAACGTCGGCTGGCCGTACGCGCTGTCTCCAGGCTCCGCACCGCCGGGTGCATCGTCGCCGCCGATGCCGCGTTCGACACCCAGGTGTACTCCGCCCACCGATCCGCCACCGGCGCTGTCCTGGAGTACCTCGCCGAGTGCATCCGCGGCGCGGCTACGACCGACGAAGCAGCCGAAGCCCTCACCGAGCTGACCGCGGACCACGATGGAGTACTCGAGGGGCTGCACGAGGTACTGAACGCCACAGCGGATCTAGTGGAGTACCTGGGCCAGCCGCCGGACCGGTACGTCGCCCGGAGGCTGCGACACCTCGCCGACGAGCACCTCGGCGTGATCAGCTCCGACCTCCGCAGCATCCGCAACGACCTCGCCGACCGCCACGAACAGTGCGGCGATCTCCACGTCCCGCACCGCCATGACGCACCCGCCGCGGCTGTCTCGCCCACCGTTCCCCGCCACCGCTGATCCCCGCAGGGAGACCATGCACGATCCCGACTTCGAAACGTTTATCCTTCTACTGGCCGACGCGCTGCCCGGCACCTGGACGGGCCGCTATCACCCCGACGCCGACCACACGTTCGCCCGACTCACGGCAGACGTGTGGGACATGAATCTCATCGCCGACGCCCTCGCCCGCTCCCCGCTCACCGAATGCGCAACACTCACTGACACCGACGGAACCCGGCTGTTCGTGATGGCCAATCCGACGCAGAACAACGGGTTCCTCATCGCCACCATGGCGCCAGCCCTGCCGACGGAGGCATTCCGGGACGTCCGGGAGCCGGACGGTATCGCCGTGCCGGACGACCCGCTCAGCGCCGCCCGGTCCATCGCCTGGGACCTGCTGCCGCGCTACCGCACCGCCGTCGCCCGAGTCCGGGACAACGCGCGCCGTCCCCCGTCCTCGGACGACACGCTCGTCCTGACCTGGTCCGGCCGCTCCCTGCGCACACCCCGCCCGCAGCGCCCCGACGTGGCAGCCCTCCTGGCGGAGTACGGCTTCAACGCCGGGGACGACGACATGGTCCTGCCCGGCGACGACCCCGCCGTGCAAGCGGCGTTCCTTCAGACCCTCGGCACACGGCTGGCCGCCCTGGGGATCGGGCTCGCCCTGCGCACCGCCACGTCCGCGCCCACCGCGACCGTCCCTGTTCAACGGGGCGTACGAGCCTCCGAGTTCCAGCAGCGCGCACGGTGACGCATCCCCCGCACCGCCCAGCAGGCCGAGCCGAGGCCATCGCCTGGGAGATCGACATGCTCACCGAGCAGCTGCTGCGCGCTTCCCCACAGGCGGCGGTCCGAGTCCTCGCGACCGTGCTCGACACCGACAACGGCGTTCTGGGCCGCATGGTCGCGCTGCTGTCCACGAGTTCACGCGTCGCGCACCAGCATGCAGCCCACTTCGCACTGCCGGAGAGAACGTCGCTCGCGCTCGGCCGCGCCGCCAACAAGGTGTACGACATCGCTCTGGACCTGAACATCCACGCCGAGCACTTCGCCGAACTCGCCGACACGCCGCCGCCTCCCGCGCCACCGGCACCCCCCACGGGGAGGCACCGGTGACTTCGGCACGGCGGGCCGGTTGGACAGCCGAACGGCCCGAGCAGCACTACCTCGTGGAACCCCGCTACCTCGCCGGCGGCGGTGACCTGCGCTACGTCACCGAGGCGTTGCGCGCCTCCGGCTGGCGGACCACGACGCTACAAGAACACGCGACCATTCTGCTCAGCCCCGACCGTGCTGTCCGGATCGGCTTCGCACCGGACGGCTGGGCCGTGGCCGGCGTGACCGACGGCGGCGACGCCTGGCACGCGGAGCTTTCCCCGCGCACGCCCGTGGAGATCATCGCCGGATTCACCGACGCACTCACCCGTCCTCCTGCCGCTCACGCCCCCAACGTGTGGGCACCCCTGCGAGAACACGGATGGCAGGAGGAACAGGGACAGCACGTCTCCGCCGTCAGCGCTGCCCGCGATGCGTGGGTGCAATATCACCAACCGGGCCCCGGCCGGGCCCAGTGGTGGATCGGCGCTGCGGCCGAGCACGGAACGATGTGGTCAGCCCGGTTCACCGCCACCACTCCCCTGTACCTCCTGGAAGCGTTCACCGGCGCCCTCGCCGACCCGGAACCCGTCCTGCGTCCCCGCGCACATGTGCCGACCAGCAACCGGCTGCGCACCACCTCCGTATCCGTACTGCCCGCCCAGTACACCGCGTGGCTCCAGGCCCGTGTCAGCACGGCCCGATCCGCCACCTGGGCACGCAACGCCCCCACCGCCCGGCGGCACACGAACCGCCTCCTCACCGCTCACCGGAACGCCCCTTCCACGCCCGCACCACGCAGGTGACCATGCCCGTAACCCGCCGACAGCTCGACGACTACACCGAGCGCCACGCCTGGACGCTCCTCTTCGACACTGTCCCGCGCGCCCTTGCGGGACCGGGCGACCCCCGACACGTCACCCACCCCCTGGCCGCAGCAGGATGGACCAACACGGCCGACCCGCTCGCCGCACAGGTGCGGCTGGTCAGCCCCGACGGCCAGACCACCCTGCACCACAGCGCGCAGCCGCCCGCCCGGCACGCCTGGTACCTCTCCGCCCCGGACTGGTACGCGGTGTTCGACCAGACGACTCCCGTCGAAATCGTCGCCGGCCTCACCGACGCCCTGATCGTCCCGCCGCCCCCAGCCACACCCGAGCCGATGACCACCCTCAAGGACGCCGACTGGAGCGTCGCTCAGGCCACCAACGGCACCTGGTGGGCGCACTCCCCCGACAAACTCCTGGAGTTCACGGGACAAGCAGGCTCGTGGCGCTTCTGGGCCCACGACGACGGCCCGGACCGCATCATCTGGCACGCCAGCATCCAGCAGACGGTTGCCGAACACGTCCTGCACAGCCTCGTCCGTGCCCTGGCCGACACCTCCCCTGTACAGCGCGGTTCACACGACCACACCGCGTACGACGTCACTCAGGAACCAAGCCGGGTCAGCCCACAGGACTTTGTCCAAGCCCACAGGGCCCGCGTCCGAAACGCCGCGCGAGCCGCCCGCCGCACGGCGGCGACAGCCCCACTCGTCCCCCGCGCATCAGCGCCCGAGACAGCACGAAACCGGTAACCGCCTTGGCAATGCCCACCGCTCATGACCTCGACCTGGCAGCCCTGGCTGTCTACCTTCACGAAGCCGACCGTATCCTGGTCAGCTGGGACACCTGGGCCGACCGGCACACCGACACGGACGGCTGGCCGCACGACGCCGACCGCTACGGCGAGCGTGCTGCCCAACGTGACGCAGACATCTGGCGCGCGTTCTCACCCGTACGACAGTGCGCGGGCACCCTGATCAACACCGCCCGGAGGCAGGTGAAGCAGCTCCCCCAGGGAGACGCCCATGACCGCTGGAGCCACGGGCTCGACACGCTCGCCTCAGCGCTGGAACGCATCGACGCCTTGGAGGCGGAACGCGCGGGCGCCTCGGACCAGGAGGAGGCCGTCTTCGTCCGGAACGAGGAGGCGTGGCCCGCCTTGGACGACTGGGCGGTTCACGGCCACGTGCTCATCGAGATAGACGTGGCCGCCCAGCAGCGGAACGCGGCTTCCCCGCCATCGCCCGCGCCGCGGCCGCGCCAGGAGAAGCCACGCCGCCGACGCTGACCGTTGCCCCAGAACAACTCGTCCCCGGACTCCTACAACTTCGCCTTCCGGCTGCTGCTCGCCACGGTCGCCGTTGTCCTCCCGCTGTCGCACGCCGCCTGGCTCGGCGGCAACCTCACCTCCCTGCTGACCGGCGGGCCATGGGCTCCCTACGAACCGGCGGACGCTCTGCTGCACCGTGACCAGATGTGGCCGCACACCGGGCACACCGCCCTCTTGGTGGGCGCCCTCGTCCTCCCCCTGGTCGTGACGGGCACAGCCGCCGTCGCGGGCCTGTGGTGGTGGAGCCGCCGCAGGACATCGGTGAAGAAGCGGTTCACCGGGATGGCCAAGGCTCGCGACATCGAGCCGCTGCTCGACAAGGCCGTCGCCGCCAAGGCACGCACGCTGCGCCCGAGTCTCGCGACGGCGGGCCGCCTCGCCCCGCAGGACAGCGGCGTACTCCTGGGCAACCTGGTCGGCACCTCGCAAGAGGTCCGCATGGGCTGGGAGGACGTCGCCGTCGCGATCATGGCCCCGCGTTCCGGGAAGACCACGAGCCTGGCCATCCCGTCCATCCTCTCGGCCCCCGGCCCGGTCCTTCTCACCTCGAACAAAGCCGCCGGCGACGCCTTCGCCGCCACCTTGCAGGCCCGCGCCGCCACCGGCACGGCGTGGACGTTCGACCCCCAGCAGATCGCCCACGCCGAACGGACCATGTGGTGGAACCCGCTGACCGGCGCCACCACCCTCGAGGGAGCGAACCGGCTCGCCGGGCACTTCCTCGCCGCCTCCGTGGACGCCTCCCAGCAGGGCGACTTCTGGTCGAAGGCCGCCTCCAACATCCTCGGCCAGCTCTTCCTGGCCGCCGCCCTCGACCGGCGCCCGATCACCGATGTCATGGGCTGGCTCGCGTTCCCCGCCGACCGCACTCCCCTCGATGTCCTGCGCGACCACGGTTTCACGGCCGTCGCCGCCCAGCTCAAGGGCACCGTCGAAGGACCGCCGGAGACGCGCGATGGCATCTACGAAACCGCCCGTCAGTACGCCGCCGCACTGCTGAACGCCACCACGGCCGCCTGGGTCACCCCCCGCGACGACGCGGCCGAGTTCCGCCCGGCGGACTTCGTGTGCTCCACCGACACGCTGTACTTGCTGAGCAAGGACGGCGGCGGCGGAGCGTCCGCACTCATCGCCGCCTGCGCCGACGCCGTCATGCGGGCCGCCACCGAACACGCAGAACGCTCCGGCGGACGCCTCGACCCACCCATGCTCACGGTCCTCGACGAAGCCGCCAACGTCTGCCGTATCGCCGACCTTCCCGACCTCTACAGCCACCTCGGCTCACGCGGCGTCATCCCGATCACCATCCTGCAGTCCTACCGCCAGGGCCAGAAAGTCTGGGGCGACACCGGGATGGACGCCCTGTGGTCCGCCGCCACCATCAAGATCATCGGCAGCGGCATCGACGACCTCGACTTCGCCGACAAGCTCTCACGCCTCATCGGCGACCACGACGTCGAGACCACCTCCACCTCCCTGTCCGACTCCGGGAAGTCCACCAGCATCTCCATGCGACAGGAACGCATCCTTCCCCCGGACGCCATCCGCGCCCTCCCCAAGGGCACCGCGCTGTGCTTCGCCACCGGCCTGCGCGCCGCCGCCCTCACCCTGCGCCCCTGGTACCGCGAATCCGACGCACCGGCCATCGCCGCGGCCTCCGCCCGCGTCACCGCCGACATCACCCACCGCGCCACCGCCAAGGCCAGCCCCGCACGCGAAAACTTGGGCCTGACTGCCTGACCATCGCCTCACCGCTCGGCGTTCAGCGCCGGAGCGCACAACGTCATCGCCTGCGCTCTCCGTGCCGATCCGCACAACCTGCGGACACAGCTGCGCGCCCGCCGCCGCGCGCCGTACCGCTCCCACCACACGCACACCTTTGACCGTTTGGATCTGCCATCGACTACACCGCCGCCCTTCGTCACCTCGCCCAAGACCTTCTGTCCCTCAAGGACCAGGTACGCCAGGTCGCGCCCGACCCGGGCAGCCAGATCCTGCGTTCCGTCTCTCCGCTGATGGCCAGGGCTCACCAGTTCGCGCAGGACGCCCTGCAACTGCTGGTCAGCCTCGACAGCAGCTGGTACAACTCCGCCCCCGGCAGCCGCGAGTGCCTGGAATCGATGGGCGCCGTTGTCAGCGGCGTATCCCTCGCCGGAACCGACCTCGCCACCGTGATCTACCACAACCCACTCGACGGCGAGCCTTCTCCCGGTCCCCGAGGCGACGAGGCGAGCATCCGCCGGAATCGGCACTCCCATGCCAAACCCCGCGTGACCGAGTCCCTGGACAACGCCGCCCACCAACTCGAAGTGGCCGCCGTGGCTTGTCGGTACACCGCCACGACGGTGGAGCAGGCACACACCCGCCTGGTGGACTCCCGCGAGCGGCGTGCGCGGAACGCGCCACCGGCCAAACTCTCCACCGCGCAGTGGGCAGCACTGCGAGCCATCGCCCAAGGGGGCGTCCACGTCCGCAAATCGCTGTCCGGACGCATCACCTGGATCAAGGCCACCGACGGGACACGAATCATCCAGCCCACCCTGGACGTTCTGGAAAAGCATCGCCTCGTCCAGGTGGATACCCGCCCACCGCCGCACCGCGAGCGTCCCATCACCCTCACCGCCCGAGGACGACAGGCCCTCTACCAGCGTGACAGGCCAGGCGGCAATGAGGCCCCGGCGGTGAATCCGCCCCACCCAGGACCGGGCAAATCACGGTAACCGCCCCGCCCACACCTTCCGTTCACCGCCTCGTCGCCGACGACAACCTCCCCTCGGACGTCCCTTGCCTGAACAGCCCACTTTCCGCGCGATCTCCCTCGGCGCCGGCGTGCAGTCCAGCGCCATGCTCGCCCTGTCAGCAGACGGCACACTCCCCAAGGTCGACTACGCGATATTCGCCGACACCGGCTGGGAGCCGAAGTCCGTCTATGCCCACCTCGATCGGCTCGAGGAAGAGATAGCCAAGCCCGCCGGGATTCCGGTCCTCCGCGTCTCCTCCGGCAACATCCGCTCCGACGCTCTCGACCCCCAACACCGCTTCGCTTCCATGCCCTTGTACATTCTCAACCAGGACGGCCGTCCCGGGATGACACGGAGGCAGTGCACAGGCGAATACAAGATCAAGCCCATCAAAAAGATGGTCCGCGAACTCCTCGGCTATCCCTACCCTGCCCGTATTCCCAAGAGCTTGTTCGTCGAACAGTGGGTCGGGATATCCACCGATGAATTCCACCGGGCCAAGGACGCCGACGTGCGCTACATGCGCAACCGCCATCCGCTGATCGACCTCGGCTGGACACGAGCGGACTGCCTGAAGTACCTGGTGACGCGCGGATTCGCGGGCACCCCGAAATCCGCCTGCCTCGGCTGCCCCTTCCACGGAAATGCCCAGTGGCGCACGATCCGCGACACCTCACCTGACGAGTGGGCGGACGTGCTGGCCTTCGACGCCGCCATCCGCGACGGAAACGCGAGGGCGAACGCCACCGGGAACCGACTGCTCGACAAGGCCTTCCTCCACCGCTCACGCGTCCCCCTATCCGAGGCGCCGATCGACCACGTAACGGCCGCCGAGTGGGCCGCCCGACAGCAACAGCTCGGTCACGACCAGGACGAAGACCTCCTCGAACAAGGGGCGACCGACAGCTGCTCCCCCTGGGCCTGCCGCGGCGACAGCGACGACTACACCCTCGCCGCCTGAATCACAGGCAACCGGCGCAACAGCACATCTCCGTACCCCGCCGTCATCCACTGGAACTACACAGGCGTCCCACATGACTTCTTCCAAGGCTCTTGCCCTGTTCGACCTAGCCGCGTCCCTCGACCGCATCCGCTTCCAGGTCCAGTCCCTTCCCAGATCCGAAGACGCCCACGTCCTGGTTGACCTCACTGCCTCCATGAGAATCCTCCTGCACACCTTCGAGACTGCCATCGACAACTCACACACCCGTGGCAGCTCTTCGAAAGACGCTCACCACGCCGCCCTGGCATTTGCCGAAATATTGATGCCTCTTGGAGAGGTACTCGCACACCTCGGCCGCGTACAGGAGCAGCTTGTTGCTCTGACCGCCCCGGGATTTCCTGACATGGGCTCAGTAGCAGAGGATTTCCGTCGCCACGCCCGCACGGTGATCGACGACGAAATCGAAGCAGCCGAGGAGGCGCTCGACGCGGCGGCCGGAGAATTGCGCGTCACCGCCACCCATCTTGCGCAGCCTCGCACGGTGGGGCTTACGAACCACCCCCGCGCGTCTCAGACAGAGGTCGCCGCTCCGCCACCGACCGCTCCGTCATCGGCATCGAGCAACCGCACCTGACTAACCCGCTGTTCATCGTCGACCTCTTCGCTGGGCCCGGCGGCTGGGCGCAAGGGCTCCGTCTTCTGGACGAGCAGCGCGCCGGGCTGGACGTCGGATTGGAGTGGGACGCCTGGGCGTGCCGGACGCGTGCCGCCGCCGGGTACCTCACGATCCGTACCGACGTGGCGAAGTACCCCGTCCGCCCCCTCCTGGGCCGTGTCCGGGGGTTGATAGCCAGCCCGCCGTGCCAGGCATGGTCGACGGCCGGCCGGCGGCTCGGTCTGGTGGACCAGCCGCTCGTGCACCAACTGGTGGCCGACCTCGCTGACGGACGCGATACCCGGGCAGCGCTCCTCGGCGCCTGCCGCGACCCCCGGTCCGTCCTCGCGGCCGAGCCCATGCGCTGGCTCCACGCCCTCCACGCGGTGGGGCAGCCGGAGTGGGTGGCCATGGAAGAGGTCCCGCCGGTTCTTCCTCTGTGGCGCCAGTACGCTGCCGTCCTGCGGAAGTGGGGCTTCTCCACCTGGGCAGGCGTCCTGAATTCGGCGGATTACGGCGTCCCGCAGACGAGACGCCGGGCGATCCTCCTCGCCTCCCGCACGCGGCGAGCGTCGCCGCCGGAGCCGACCCACGCAGCCGTCGCCGAGCCCGAGACGCTCTTCGGCCCAGGGCGCGAACCATGGGTGTCCATGGCCCGCGCCCTGGGGTGGGGCGCCACGGACCGGCCCGTCCCGACCGTATGCGCCGGCGGCGGGCCCGGCGGCGGACCTGAGCCTTTCCCCTCCGGTTCCCGCCGCGCACTGGCCAACGCACGGGACCGCGGCCGGTGGACGCACCGCCCCACCGACACCTCCTGGTGGCTGCGCACCAACTCCCAGCGGCACGCGTCCATACGCCGCACGGACGAACCCGCCGCGACGCTGTTCTTCGGCAACCGCGCCAACGAGTGCGTCTGGACCACCGGCTCCACCGAGGGCACTGAGGCGCCGGAGGCGATCCGGATCACGGCCGCCGAAGCCGGCGTCCTGCAGACCTTCCCCCGCGACCATCCCTGGCAGGGCAACAAGGGGCAACAGTTCAGCCAGGTCGGCAACGCCGTGCCGCCGCGGCTCGCCGCCCACCTCCTCGCCCCGCTGCTCGGCGCCTCGTTCCAGCCCGACGACTACACCCTGGCCGCCTGATGACCACCCCACCCGACCCCGGCGAGGACGACGGACTCGACACCCTCCCTCACCCCGAGCCCGCACACTACGCCGAGCAAGCCCTCCTCGGCGCCCTCCTCCTCCAGCCCGGCCGCCGTTCCGCCATCGACCTGCTGCCCGGCCACTTCGGCAACGCCACCCACCGGGCGATCTACCACGCCCTCCAGACGCTCCCGATGCCCGACCCCGTCCGGCACGAAGACACCCCAGTCTGGCCCGAAGCCGTCCTCGCCGAAGCCTCCACGCACGCGCGCGGCATCACCGCCGCCTACCTGACCACCCTCACCGGAGCCTGCCCAGTCCCCCGGCACGCCCTCAACTACGCCCGCCTCGTCCGCGCCGGCCATACCCGCCGCACGCTGCGCGTCCTCGCCGAACGGCTCGCCCACGCCCCGTCGGTGGCCGCTGCTCTGCACCACGCCGACGCGCTGGCCACCTACACGGAGACCGCGCGCAGCAACCGCTCCTCTCCCCCGGTTCACGTGCCCAGCACGGCACCCCCCTCCCAACCCGCCCACGAGACCCTGGGGGACGCCCGCGTCGAGGAACGGGCACTCATATCCAGCGCGACCAGCCAACCCGACGACCTCCCGTTCCTGGTGTCGTGGCTGCGCCCGGAGGACTTCGCCGACCCGCAGTGCGGCGCGCTCTGGAAGAGCATCACCGCGCTCGCGCACCGGGGCGAGGCGGTCGACCCGGTCACCGTCCTCGCCGAAGCGGTCCAGCACGGCGCGCTTCCCCCCGGCACCGCGCCCGCCGACCTGCTCACGACGCCGACCACCGGCCCGGCCGACCACTGGGCCGAACGCATCCTCCAGCGCGCTCTGCTCAGCCGTGCACGCGACGCCGGCAACCGCATCACCGAATCTTCCAACGACCCGAAGACCACGGTCCAGCAGCTCATCTCCACCAGCCACCGCGCTCTCCGCACCCTCGCCAGCCTCCGCACCCGCTGGCTCCACGGCCCCACGCCCGGCACCACCACCCATTACGCCGCCCGCCCGTCCACCCGTGGCAGCCCCGCCGCCGCCATCCGTCGGCCCCGGCCACCAGCTCACCACCACTCACGAGGCGTTCCCTGACCGCCACCGCACACCACGCCACCCCGGCCGACGGCCGAGGCCCACGAGTCCGAGCCGACGAGCTGCCACTCCGCCTGCCCTTCTCCATCGCCAGCCCCAGAACCACAACCGTGCGCGAGCCACAGGGAAACCGGCACCCGCTGATCCCCGCGCCCCGCCAGCGGACAGCGGAGCAGTACGGCGAGGCGGACCGGTCGACCTACCTGGGCACCGCGATGCCCGGCTGGCTCGCCCGCCGCGAATTCGGCGGCCCCCTGCCCACGCCGCTATGCGTCTCACACAGACGCCTCGCCAGCCGGAAGGTCCTCCCGCGCGCCGTCACCCCCTGGCTGCTGGACTCCGGCGGCTACTCAGAGCTGTACCTCCACGGCAGGTGGACCGTCCCCCCGGCCCGTTACGCGGCGAACGTCCGGCGCTTCCAGCAGGAGATCGGCAACCTCGACTACGCCGCGATACAGGACTGGATGTGCGAACCGCACATCCTCACCCGCACCGGCGAGGACGTCTACCGGCACCAGGCCCGGACCGTCGCCAGCTACCTGACCCTCATGTCGTACGACGACGAACTGCCCTGGATGCCCGTCCTCCAGGGCTGGCACCTGGCCGACTACCTGCGCCATGTCGAGATGTACGCGGCCGTCGGCATCGACCTGACCGCGGAACCGCGCGTTGGCCTCGGATCGATCTGCCGCCGACAAGGCACACGCGAAGCCGTACGCATCGTGGAAATCCTCTCCACCCAAGTCGGCCTGCGGCTGCACGCCTTCGGGTTCAAATCCACCGGCCTGCGCACGTGCTGGCACCAGCTGTACAGCTCCGACTCCATGGCCTGGAGTTACGGCGCCCGCCTCGGCGAACCCCTGCCCGGCTGCCCCCACAAGAAGTGCACCAGCTGCCCCGACTACGCCCTCCGCTGGCGCACCCGACTGCTCAACTCCCTCCCCCAGTGGCACAACGGAACGCTCACCCCGCCACCCGCGCCGTCGCCACCAACGAGCAACCCAGCAGCACGGACACCACACCGCTGACCCCACCACCTGCTCCCCCCCACGCCCACCGCACCCGCCATCCATGACGGAGACCGCAACCTCGATGACGCCAACCCCGCCCGACAGCCACGAGAGGGCCTTGGACGACTTCCTCCTCGCCCACCCACAGTGGCAGAAGTACCGCACCTGGGGCGACGACATAACCGTCGCCAGCCACGAATCCCTCACCCTCCGCGTGCTCCTCGACCACGAAGCCGAACGCTCCTGGGCTGACAAGTGGACCGTCGCCTCCTACACGTCCCCCGTCGGGCACCTCCAATGGCGCGCGAACGCAACCGCCCGCACGCCCCTCGAACTGATACGAGACCTCCTCGACCAACTCACCTACGACAGCGCACGAACGGCCGGCCCCGACACCATCCGCCAGCCAAGCCTCGACCGCATCTCCGGTCCCCTCACCGACAAGGGCTGGCGTCCCGAACAGGGTAGGGGCGAAATGCGGTGGCGCTCCCCAGACGGAACAACCACCTTCGCCTCCCACCCATACGCCCCGTCACCCGTCGGCCACCCGTTCATCAAATGGGCGATACAAGGGCGCACCGACGGCCCCTGAACCATCCACCTCTCCTCCGGCGTGCCCACCCCGATACTTCAGACGCTCTCCCTCACGCTGGCCGAGACCCCGGCGGAGACTCCAACAGGGCTGAAGCCCACCCGATGTCTTTACTCTCCGTCGCCTACGGGACCACAGTCGGGACACGGCCGGGCCATGCCGCGAGCCCCTGCTACTGCCGACTTCCGGCGTCCGTGAATCACTGGGGACGGCGACGAGCGCTTCTCGGTACCTGCCAAGTTCGATGCACGTAGTCAAGTGGCGTGCTCGCCAGCGGGCGGTATGTGGATGCGGGCCCAGTAGATGACACCGTCGGTGTCGGTCGTCCGGCCCCAGGAAACACTGAGTCGCCGGACGATGCGGTGCCCCAGTCGGTTCAGTTGTGTAGGGCGAAGGGTGGACTGGGTGGTGATGAAGCACAGGACGGAGGCGTGGGGGCGGGAGTAGGCGAGTGAGAGCCAGAGGTTCGCCGAGCGGTCGGACGGCTGTTGGATGACGTGAGCCATGAGTTCAGATATCACTGATTCGGCGGCTTCGGCCGCTTCTTGCGCACCCCAGTCGGTGAGGGTCGCGGCGACGAAGAATCTCCCCGCTGAGCAGCTTTGCGGCGCCACTGGGAACAAGCGCGCGGTGAACGCGCGCTTGTCCGGGTCATATTCTCGCCGCATATTCCGTTTGCCCCCGTCGCTGCTTTCTTCGTCAGATGACCCGTGCTTGCCGCCGCTTTGCGCTGGCGCATCGTGCGCCGTAGCGCCACTATCCCGGTGCTGGCTTCAACGTCGCAAGTGCGGGGTAGAAAAATCCCAAGACGCCTCTGCTTCAGGGGCATCACCCCCATTACTCCCCGGTACATGCCGGGGGGCGAGCACATAGCGGAGAGATTTGATGACGCACTATTCGAACGGGATCGCGGCCGGCGAGATTGCCGGGGCGAAGTGGCGCAAGAGCCGGGCGAGCGCTCCGACGGGGACTTGCGTGGAGATGACTGGGCTTCCGGACGGTGGCGCGGCAGTACGAAACTCCCGCGACCCGGAAGGCCCGGCGTTGATCTACACCCGCGATGAGGTCGAGGCGTTCCTGGTCGGCGTGAAGAGCGGCGATTTCGACTTCCTGCTCTGACCCCGATGCACAGACGGCGTCGCGATGCGACTCTCTGTTTCTGGCGTGCCCCCTTGCGTGACATACTGGATGCCCAGGAAGCTCGCGTGACAGGGAGAACGCTGTATGGGCAGCGAGCGTGACAGCGCACCGTCCATAGCGCAACTGATGCAGAATTCCAGCCGTTTCCCGACGGTACTGCGGATCGGCATGGGGATGCATCTGCGGGACCGCCGGGAGTCGGCTGGGCTGACGCAGCAGCAGGCCGGTCGTTTCCTCGGCCTGTCCGCCTCGGTCATCAGCCGGATCGAGGGAGGCGATTGCGACCGCATGCTCGACCCGGACGAGGTCGTCACACTTCTGCAGAAGTACGGTCAGCACGATCGGGGTGTTCTCCAGCAGGCCAGGCACCTGGCCCTCCAGGCCAACCAACCAGGGTGGTATCACAGGTTCGGTGCGCTAACGCCTGCTTTCCAGACCGTGTTCTACGACCTGGAGGCCGCAGCGACCCAGGTGCGCACCTACGAACCCCAGCACATGCCGGGATTGCTTCAGACACCCGAGTACGCATCGGCCCAAACATGGGGGGCTTTGTCCGACGCCGCACGCGAAGAGAACGAGAACAGGATCGCGTTGCGCGTGATGCGTGGGGCTCTTCTCACCGAGAAGCAGCCACCGATGCAGTACTGGGCTGTCATGGATGAGTCCATCTTCTACCGGAAGGTGGGATATTCATCCGTTCTGGCCGCTCAGTTCAAGCATCTGTTGGAGATCTCCGAACAGCCGAAGGTGACTCTGCAGGTCTTCCCCCGGGACGAGCTGCTGCCAGGACAAGTGGGCGCGATGACGATCCTGCGTGTCCCGGTTCCGGCGATGCCGGACATCGTGTACTTGGAGCGTATCGACGAGGCCGAGTACATCCAGGGGGCGGAGGAGGGTGAGCCTCATCGGAAGATGTTCGACTGGCTGGCCGCGCAGGCATTGACTCCGGAGAAGTCGAGGGACGTGTTCCGGCAGTTCTACGAGACGCACCGACGAGCTTGACGTCGTATCCCCGCTGCACCGTCTCACGACGGTGCAGCGGTCCTTGGCGGTACCAGTCCGACGCCGCCATACTCCACCCACGGTGCACCGGACGCCTTATTCTCTGCCCTGCTCCAGTCGCCTCGCCACAGGTGGACGTCCGTGAGCCCCGGGGGCACCAGCTCCAGATCTTCGAAGAAGCCGTGCACGTCCTGGCGGCGGCGCACCTTCCCCCACCGCCCTCCGGTGAGCTGGCCCATCAGCCGGGTTGCTTCCTCGCCGGCAACCGCGTCCTCGTTGACGAGATGGCTGATCACTACGCCGCTGCCGGGAACCAGCCTCTGGTGCAACTGGCGGATCAGGGCGGCCGGGTCATCTCGGTCGGGCAGGCAGTGGAGGACTGAGACGAACAGCACCGCCACCGGCTGGCGGAGATCGATCAGCCGGTTGCGGTGGGCGTGCGACAGCACAGCGTCGATCTGACGGAAGTCGGCACACACGACGTCGGCGGCCTGGTCGTCCAGTTGAGTCCGCGCGTGGGCGGCGACGACAGGGTCATCGTCCACATAGAGGGTGCGCGTACCGGGCCGCACCCGGCGGGCGATCTCGTGCACGTTGCCGGGGACAGCGTCAGGCGCAGGCAGACCTGCGCCCATGTCGATGAACTGGTCGATGCCCGCCTCGCGCGCCAGGAACTCGACGGCCCGCGCCCGGAAAAGCCGTTGCTCCAGAGCCGCCGCCTTGGCACCGGGGGCGAAGGCGAGAAGTTCCCAGCAGGCACGACGGTCGATCTCGTAGTGGTCTTTCCCATCGAGCAAGAAGTCGTACATTCTGGCGATACTGGGCGCAGTGAAATCCAGAGCCGCAGGAGAACGAGGGCGCCGCTGTGCCATACGTGATTGCCTAGCCTGGTCGGTGTTTCGTGGTCAGGTCACACAACCGTCATCGTACGGCTCTTTCTCCGTGGCCGGACCACCTGGCGGGGAAAGTCCCCGTACGAGGCCGAAGCACGTACACCCGTACGGGGAAAGCCAGTTGTGCACCGGCGCATAAACGATTTCCGAGTTCGCGCCCCCCTTTTTCATGACGTTGACAGAGGCATATTCCTTTCGGCGAGGCTGAGGAGACCGGCGACGTCCCCGTGTGGACGTCCCACCGTCCGGGAAACCAGTGTCAGCGGAACACGGAGCTGGTGGTGGAGCACCACAAGGTCCGCCTGGAACGCGGGGAGTATGCGGTACAGGGCCGCCGTGGCGTCTGCCGACGGCGCCACGGGCGCGTTGTCGACACGGTCTGTGAGGAGACTCCACGCCGCCCGTGCGGGGGAAAGGCTCGCCAGCGCGGACGACCAGCTCATGGCCAGGTCGCCAAGGGCCGCGGCCACTGCCTGCTTCGCCGCAGGCGTACTCCCCAGGCGCGCCTCGCTGTAGCGTAGATAGCACGGCTGGTGCAGGACGCAGAAGGCGGTGAACTCCAACGGCAGCTCCAGGTCGATGGCATCGCCGAGAGGCCGGGCTACCGCGGTCTGGCACAGATAGGTGCGGTGTTGACGGAGCAGTTGTTCGCTCATGTCTCGCTGCCCTTATCGGTCGTCCTGCCACGCCGGCGTCCGCTTCGGACTTCCGTGTCCGGTGGGCAGGACTTGCCTCTCCTTCCGCTCGCTGCCCGCAAGTGTCGGTACTCGACCGCCTCCCACAGCGGCTTGATCTGGCTGGGGTCACCGTTCAGCGCCCGGACGATGGCGGTGACCTTCTCCCAGTCGGGCACCTGCTTCTCGTGGAGCGTGCGGGCGATGACGTCTGCTTCCACAAGGTCGTCCGTGGCCTCTTGGATGGTGTCGAAGTCCGGTTCGCCAGCGGCGAGGTGAAGACCGCGCAACGCGGCTCCCAGCTGATCCACAGCGACAAGCAGTGGGTTGGACTGCCTGCCGGTGATTCCCCGGGCGTGCTCCCAGAGCAGACGGAAATCCTTCGGATTACCGTTGAGCTGCAGCACCAGGCCCGTGATCACGTCCCACCCTGGCAGCCGATCGCCGTTCATGATCCGCGAGACGTAGGACGACGAAACGCCGAGCCCTTCCGCAACGACGTTGACCTGCCGCCCACTCCTGCGATGGAGAGAGGTCAGTGCGGCAGCGAGACGCTGAGCGGCACGTGGACGTCCCGGCTCGGCATCAGCAGCCTTCCCGGCCGTTTCGGGAACGTCCTGCTGCATGACCCACCTGCTCAACTTTCCCTCGTCCCCGCTCCAGCGGGCACGGGCAGCGCCGACACTGAGCGAAGCGGCCTCCGCCACCTCAGCCCACGTCAATCCCGCTTCCCGCCGCTCCTGCACGGCCAGCGCCGCGAAAAACTCCGCGCCCTCGGCGATACGCGCGGCGACGCCCAGCAGCTCGCGCAGATCACGCTCCTCGTACTCCAACACCTGGAGCCGGGCCGAGAGCTGCTGCAGGACATCGGCCACAGTCGCCGCACGCCGCTCACGTTCGACACCTACACCTTTGCCCTTGTCACGCTGCCGCTGCGCCTTCCGCCGACAGGCCGGCCCGCAGAAGATCTTCTTCCGGCCCCGAGCACTCTGCTCGATCTTCTCCCCACACGTCTGGCACCGGCTTGCTCTCACGCCCCCACCTGGCATCGACACCGCCCCCTTCAACTTTTTCTCTCCCCGAAACCGCAAAAACTCTGCTCCCCGCCATCCGGCACGAAGCCCGTCTGACTCGAACACCCCGGCGCCACGCTGTGTGGCGGAGGCCGGAGTGGAACTCCGTCACGGCCTCCGCCGTCGCCTCACACTCGGCGGAACCTCACGTACGTACACCGGCCCGACCAGGCGGAACACCAGGTTCCGGCCAGCAGGAGAGCAGCCCCCGGTTCCCGCCAGCCCCCCGACAGAGCGAGTAGCGAAAGGGCCGGCATGACCACGGCCAGCCCAACCGGGAGCGTGACCACGAAGGAACTGAATCCAGACCCGTTCATCGACACGCTGCTACCGTCATGACGCACCCCGCCCTGAAGAGGAACGGGTGCGAAAACACGTTCGCGCATAGAAAAGCCTTTCTCTGGTGCGAGCGTTCTCTGACGGGACCCCGGTAAAAGGTTGACGGCCTCCGGGGTCCCGTGCTGACCGTATCCCTTCCCGGCGACCATCAGCTACGCCGGGGGAGCAAAATCGGAAGGTCATCCTTTCCTCACCTCCGCCGCCACCCTCAGACCGGAGCCCTCAGAACCTTCTTTTCGAATAAGAGAACGAAAAGAGACGTTCAAGTTTTCGAACCAACGCAAAGGCGTCTCGGCACACGGACTTGACGGGCTGGCCGCCCGCGAATAGACCGACGGCAGGACGACGTTCAAGCAGTCATGCGACTGCAGGGCCCAAATACCACAATGGGGCCGCCCCGGGGTGGGGCGGTGGCACTACGTAGGGCTCACGCTTGCTGGTCACGAAGGCGTCGCTGCAATGGGGCCGCCCCGGGGTGGGGCGGTGGCACCAGTTACCGGCTGCCGTTCCAGCGCGAGCTGATCGTGCTGCAATGGGGCCGCCCCGGGGTGGGGCGGTGGCACGGCGCGCGGCACGCACCTGCCTCGACGGCAGAAAGGGCTGCAATGGGGCCGCCCCGGGGTGGGGCGGTGGCACGGTGCGGGACCTGCCGTTTTCCCCTCTGGACGTGTCGGAGAAGCTGGGCAGCCGTGGGACAATCCAGGAATTCGGGGTGTTTTGCTTCGGTGCGGTACGGAGTTTCCGGGCATGCTTGGGGTTCCGAAGTGGGTTGCAGGGTCAGCGGCTTGGTTCGAACAGGCCGAGGCCGAAGTGTGAGTGGCGGCCGAGGGAGATGGGGCCGGAGACGGGTTGGTCGAAGGTGATGCGGATGCCGTGGCCGGAGCGGGCTGCCGCAAGTGGTTCCTTCTTCCTGTGCCGGTGGCGGATGTGTGTGCCCCAGGCGCCGGGGAGGATCTCGATCTGGGTCGGCGCTGGCAGGCCGCGGTGGGTGAGTTCGCGGGTCACCTCGTTGATCAGGTAGGCGCCTGGATGCTGGTTCTTCTTCCTGTGACGTGGTGGGAGAAACGGGGTCGTGCTCGTCCATTGAGTGGCAGGGGTGGTCCACTCCAGCGGCAGAACGTGCTCTGCTGCGCCGAAATCGGCGATACGGAAGTAGACATCTCGTGGCCCGGGGGCATGGCGGGAGGTGCTGATGCCGTGGTGGACGACGAGGCGGATGGCGTTGAGTTCGGTGTCGCTGAGTCCGCCGGGAATCCACAGGACGACTTCGTCGGTGCGGCGGCCGTCACTGCTTCGGGGGAGGAAGTGTGTGTGGCGGTGTCCTGTCATCGGGCTCCCGTCGCTTTCTTTGCCAGCGAGTGTGCTGGCATCCGTGGGCGCCTCGTCTTCACCCTCGGTGAGCGTTCTGATGCAGGTGGCTCGAAGGGCGTCTGTGAGGGGGAGTGTCTGGGTGAGTGGGGGGAGATGGCTTCCCGTGATGGCGAGGCGGACGGCCGTGACCGGTGCTCGCGGCGTGACGCTGGTCGGCCGTCTATGCGTGGCGGGTACGGGTACAGCGTAGGGAAGGTGACAGGTGTTCGGGGGGAGGCGGTGCTTCGGGCGAATGTCGGCTGGGCGGAGTGTGAGGGCGTCGAGATTCAGAGGGCCGTCCGGGACGAGGAGTTGAACCATTTCCGTGCCGGGAGGGCGTTCTCCGCTGTCGTTCCATCGTAGGAGCCGACTCTCCGCGTGAGGTCGGCCAGGCAGCGGGCCCTTGTGGATGCGGGCTTCCGTGAGGCTCTCGGCGCGGCCGAGGTAGGGGATGGACAGGCAGACGCGTTCGAGGGCGGTGAGCTGTGGGTCGGTGAGTGTGGCGTGTTCCCAGGTGACGTAGAGGGTGGCGTCGTCGCCGAGGACAGCGAAGGCGTCGATGTAGGTGTCGGTGCTCGTGCGGCCGGGACGGTGGTGGGTGTCGGGGTAGTAGTGGCGCGTGTGGGCGAGTTGGTAGGGCGGCAGGTGGTAGAGGGGTGGGGCAGCGAGTTGTCGGAGGATGGGGTGCATGGTGTCGGCGTCGATTTCCGGGTGCCGCTGGCGCCAGACGGCATAGAGGGTACGCAGGATGCGCCAGGGCGCGGGTGGCACTTCGACGGCGCCCTCGTTGACGTAGCGGTCCCAGGGGGTGGCGTGGTATCGGCGCTGGGGAAAGTGGAAGGCCAGCGTGATCACTGTGCGGCAGCCTCCGTCAGTTCGCGGGTCTTCTGGGCCGGAGGCTTCTTCGACGACTTCGCGCGCTTGGTGGTCTTGCCGCCGTCCCACAGGACCGTGAGCGGGCCGGTGTGGTCGAGATCGGGGGTGACGGCGGAGATGAGCTCGCGGATGCGGGCTTCCAGCGTCTCGGTCTCGGGCAGGGGGACGGAGCTCGCGACGACTTCGGTGAGTTCGAGGTCGCACGCGGTGCGCAGTCGCAGACCGCCGTCGAGGAAGGTGCGGATCTCCCACAGGGCCAGAGCGGCGAGCAGTTCGGTCTGCTCGGAGCCGAGGGCGTAGGTGCGCAGCAGTTGGACATCGACGCTGAACTGGGCCTCGATGAGCCGGGCGGTGTATTCGACGCGCTGGAACGGGATGGAGCCGTAACCCTCGCTACTGCCGGCGAGCGCGGTGCCCTCCTCCGGGTCCGCGTCCTTGCCGGTGTGGTGGCGGACGTGATCGGACTTGCGTCCGCCGCTGACAGCCTGCTCGACATCGTATGCCTCGATGGCAGCGCTCGCGGCGCGGGCGAACTTGGGCTGCCCGGGCCATTCCTTCTGGTTGAAGAAGCAGCCGTGCAGCAGGGTGAACGGGTCGAGGGCGAAGACGGCACGGGCGATGGCCGGGTAGTCGAGGGGCTGGTCGTTGGCCAGGCCGAAGCGTTCGGCGATGACCTGGGTCATCGCGCGTCCACCAAGCAGGGAGGAACGGACATACGGGGAGGCCAGGCGGTGGGCCTCCTGGCGGGAGGTGGTCACGAAGGGGTGCGGCTCCTCCGCCTTGCGGACCTCGATGTAGGGGAGATCTCGCACGAGTCCTACCGGCGCTTGTGCCGCGATGTCCCAGGCGGTGTTCTCCAGGCGGTTCGCCATGGACTGCGGGGATTCGACCAGGAGGGTGCGAACCGGCTCGCCGTCGCGGTATCCGGTGTATTCGGCCGCGCCGAGGTCGGGGAACCCGGTGGGCTGGAAACGGGTTCCGAGCGCGGGGCGCAGCTGGGCGCGGAAGCGCAGGCGGTTGGAGGTGATGTCGATCATCGTGCGTTTGCTTTCTGTCGTCGTGTGCGGTTCTGGACGGCGGTGTCAGTGGTGACACTGACTGTGGCGAGTGCCCAAGAACGGGCTTCACGCGTGACGGGAAGGAGCAGCGCAGCCGCCAGCCGTGTGCCATCCACCGTGGCGGCGTTGCGCAGTGCTGGCGTGGGTGGACAGTGCTGCTGCCGCATACGGAGCTGTGCGTCGGCAAGGACGGCGTCGATGTGCCCGGCGCGCAGGCGGTTCGCCCAGTCGGCGCGCGGGCGCAGCACCGGCGCGTACGGGGGGTGGTCGGGGCGGAGGGGGAACCTCATCGGCGGCAGGGTGTTCCCGTAGAACGGCAGCAGCGTGGCAAGCGGAACGGAGACGGCCCGGTCCCGCTCGGGATGGGATTCGGTGCCCACCGCGCAGGTGGTGCGCCAGCCGAGGATCAGCAGGCCGCGCAGCAGTTCGGCGAGCAGGTGGTCGTCGAGAGTGCCGTCCACGAAGTCCTGGACGAGAGAAGCACGGGGGCGGGCGTGTGGGCCGGCCGGATAGGTAAAGGCAGGGGGCCGGCCGTTGTCGGGGCGGCGGTCGGCCAGCTCCCGCAGACGCCGTTGATGCACGGCGGCCAGCGTCTGGGCCAGGGTGGCACCGCCGAGTTCGACGCCGAGAGGCAGCCGGTCGCTCCAGTCCCACCGCCCCTGCCGGTTCGGGCCACCGCGGGTCAGTGACGCGCGCAGGACCGGCGGTCCTCCGGGCCATTCCGCCAGGCTCGCGAGCGCGGCGGCCAGAACCAGCTCGTCCGGGCACTCGCCGTCGCCGATGACCCATTCAGGGCGTGCCCGTGGCTGGAAGGGCCGGATGCCCTCGCGGGCCCGCTCGGAGCGTGCGACGGCCTCGTGGAGACGGCCGAAGAGGCGGACGAACGTGCGGGTCTCGGCGGCGGTGTCCCATGCGCCGGCGGCGAGGGCGAACATGCTGGCACGAGTCCGCCGCAGGAGGCTGGCGATTCCCGCCGGGCACTTGTCCTCACGAAGCCGCTGTGTCCAGTCGTACGCCTCCCGCAGCAGCGCCAGTTCACCCGTACGGGAGCCGACAGTGATGTCGCCCGCCCGGACCGCCAAGGGATTCTGTCCGAGGCGCTTGGCGAAGACGAAGCGCCGGAAGGCGGTCAGATTGCGGTCCACCCCGAGCGAGCCGGCCGCGCGCGCGAAGTCGAAACCGCTGCGGGCCTGGCGCCCGCCGTACTGGGCGCGTCCTTCGCCCAGAAGGTGCTCCAGCTCGGGAAGCCGGACAGGGGCGGCCCACAGCGGCGCCCAGAACTCCCCCTTGGTCTCCTCCGGGGCCGCCGTGCCGTAACCGTAGGGCGTGGAACGGACGACGAACGGGCTCGACTGCCGGGGCCCGGCGTTGTTCCGGCGCGCCACCGAGCTGGCGAAGAGCAGCAGTCCTTCGCACGTCAGGACGGTTCGCCAGGGGTTCACGAACCCGGCGTCGTCCTGCTTCTCGAAGACTGAGGAGTGGATACCGCCAGCCCGGCCGGGGTCGAACTGACCGACCGGTCCTCGGAGGTAGGGCACATGCTCCCGGCCGCTGACCAGGGCTTCGGCCCACATCACGACCTCATCACCGCCCCTGTCGTGGTCGATCAACCGCAGTACCTGCCGCAGGTAGGTGGCGAACAGTTCCTGACGGCCGAGGTTTCCGCCGGTCCCGGCGAGCGGGTTGTAGAAGACGCTCTCGCCGTCCAGCGCGAGCGCCGCGTCCAGCCAGGGCAGCACGGCGTCGGGCAGCCGGTTGCGGCACAGCGTCAGCAGCTCGGTCTTGCGTTTCTCGTCCCACATCGTGCCGCCCGCCCATCCCCGGGCGCGTCCTTCCGCCACCACAGCGCGGGCGGCGGTCACCGCCTCCCGCAGCGGGGCCAAGCGCGCGCTCGTCGAGCGTTCGACGAGTTCGAGGTTCCGCTCGGCTTCTTTGCTCTTGCCGTTGCCGGCGAACCCGGAGCCCGCGTTCCACGGCGAGACCAGTGGGCTGGGCACGAACTCCCGGCTCAACCAGCGCGGCAGGTCGTCAGCCGTCAAGGCGGAGTCCAGGACGGGCACGCCCCGGCGCCACGCCAACGTGGCGCCGGGATCGTGCTGACAGGCCACCGCACGCAGCAGGCCCACGGCGCTCAGATAGTCCGCCAGACTCACGGCCTCCAAGCCCAGGAGAGCATGACCGGTCACCACAGTTCTCCCTGCTTCTCCGTCTGGGTACCGTCCGGAAATTGACCGGCCGGGCCCAGCGGCTCGTCGCGGTAACGGCGGCTCGCCCGCCAGTCGGCCATCCGGACCAGGGCCTCCAGCCAGCCGACGCGGAACGGCCCGGCGTCCTGCCTGTCCCGCAGCGTGGTGACCCGCTGCACCCACGACCCGCCCGTCCCACCCCCCAGGAACAGGACCGACGTGTCCAGAGTCAGTTCGGGCACCGTCCGGCCATCCGCCGTCTCGACCGGCCCCACACGGTCGCCGTTCTCCACGCCGAGCAAGCGCGGCGGCTCGTGCTCCGCCTCCTCCCCCACGGAACGCACCGACAGGCGCACCTTCCCGTGGTGGGCCGCCGCCAGGTAGACCGCGAGGTCAGGCTCCTCCAGCCCGTCCAGCAGTCCGCCGACCGGATCAAGCAACATCAGCGCCGTCACCAGCTCATGCCGGAAATGCGCACGCTCATAACGCAGCCGCTTCCCAGGAGACTTCCCCCACGGTCCCTCCCCCGGCGGCACCGCGTCCCCAGCGGACCGCGCCAGCGCCCGCTGAACCAGGTCTATGGCTTTCCCCAGGTCATGGTGGCGCGCGGCTGTCAGAGCAGCAGTCCGCTGAGCCTGCGGAACGTCCAGAACAGGACCGGCCGAAACCAGCAAGCCGCTCAGTTCTTCCTCGGTGTCACGGCCGTGCTGCGCCAGGCCCACCCACCGATCCGCGACCGAACGCCGATCGTCGCCAAGCCCGCTGACCGGCCTGCCCACTGCCTCGACCACCGGAACCGGCGTACGCGACTTTGACGACCATCCCGTCTCGACCCGGTAGCCGCCGAGCGCGGCATCCAGCAGATACACGTTCCCCGGGCGTACATCTCTCTTCGGACAGCGGCGCCACAGGCCGTCCACCTGGTCAAGCACCCACAGCCGACCTTCCTCGGCAAGTTTCCCCAGATCCCCCAGCGGCGCGGGGCACAACTCCTCACGGTCAGGAGAAGTCTCCTCCTCGGCAGGCCGTCCCTCCGGCCACGCCCGCCATGCCACCAGCCCAGTACGGTCCTCCCCGTCCCGAATCCACTGGCCGACTTCAACGTCCGCACCAGTCAGATCAGGCATCGTGTCCCAGAGCTGAAGCAAGTCCCGGCGCCGCAGGTGGAGATACTCCGGACGCTGCTGGGCCACCTTCGCGTCCAGCATCTGCGGCAGTGTGACCGCAGCCCCCTCCCAACCAGACAGTGCCTCCGCCGACGCCTCCAGATCCGCTGCCTCGTACGGGGCTGCCGCCTTGGTTCCCCCAGGCGGCCAGGCCCACAGCACCTCCGCCCCCGGATCATCCCCCGTCCGGTTACAGCGCCCGCATCGCTGCAACACCGACGTCCACGGCGCCACCTCCGTGAACAGCAGGCGCGAGGTGATGTCCACCCCCGCCTCCAGCGCCTGAGTGCTCACCACGATCCGCCCTGCCCCCGCACAGCCACCCCGTACCTCCTCCACGAGACGGCGCCGCTCCCCCGGCCGGAACTGCCCATGCACCAGCGTCACCACCGGACCAGACCCATCCGACGGCAACAGACGGGACAACGCTTGGGCCACCTCCACCGACCTGCTCACCGTGTTGAAGAACGCCAACGTCCGCGTCCCCGGCGCATGCCGCTCCAGCAGCGCAGCAGCCACCGCCCCCGCATACCCCTTCGCCGCGTCCGGCACCGGCAACCGCGCCACACGCCGCTCAGCACTCAGCCGCTTCCCCAGCAGCCCAGCCTCACGGTCCGCCTCCGTCAACTCCACCGCGGCCGGCGGCACCGGGCGATCCGCCGTCACCAGCTCCCACGGTTCCACCGTCGCGGACATCCACATCGACGACGACCCCAAAGCCGTCCCCAACTTCTCCCGCAACGCCTGCAACTGCACCGACGTGGCCAACGCAGGCCCCATCAACTGCGTCTCGTCGAACACGAACTGGCTACCGCTGTGCAGCAGACCGAACGGCACCGGCCACCGCGACCTCGCATCCCCGTACCCCCGCATCAACAGCCGGGACAGCACCATGTCCTGCGTTCCTACGAACACCGCCGGGGCGAACGGGTCCAACTGCCACGCGTCGTCATCCCGAACCTCCCCGCCCATCAGGACATGTACGCCGACCCTCTCAGCGAGCCCCAGCGCGCGCAGCCACCCGGTCGTCTTCTCGACGACCTGCTCGACCAGCGTCCGCATCGGCAGTACGAACACCAGCCGCCCAGGGGTTGACTCCCGCACCGACTGCTCCGGATGCTCCAACAACCGCCACAGCCAGGGAAGAACAGCCGCCTCCGTCTTCCCCGACCCAGGCGGCACCCTCAACAACTCCGGCAACCCCTCCACTGCAAGACGCACCTGAAACGGAAACGCCTCCCGCCCCGTCGCCCGATTCATGAACGCCTCGAACAACTCACCCCACTCACGCCCCACAGCGCCATCCCTAATATCACACAGCGACGATCCAGACACAGTGAGCATGCTGCCATCCCTCACTGACAACGCGAGGGGCGGCAGCCAGCTTCTTCAGTCAGCGGCAGCTCCGTGGACGCACCCCTACGGACGGGACACGAATTCCGCAGACAACCGGACCGCTCACCCCAGATACCGGAAGCAGATATAACACCCGGCTCAAACGAGCTCCCCGTACGAATGACGCGACGAGAGCGCGAATCAACCAGGTTGACTTGAACAGAGATTCCACCGACAACCCCCAACGCGTCGCGAGCGGGCTGGCCTCGGCAGGGGCTCCGAGGTCAGACGCGGCGGGCGAACGCAGCGCGTCGACAAAGACACACGGTTGGGCCGCCTCGGCAGGAGGCGGTGACACCGGGGTCTCGGAAGTGTTCCAGTCCAGGTGCCAGGCGCTGCAATGGAGCCGCCCCGGCAGGGAGCGGTGACACGGCGTACCCAACCGGGCGCCCGGTCGAAGTGGTGAAGCTGCAATGGAGCCGCCCCGGCAGGGAGCGGTGACACCCCGGTCGTCGGCCCGCCCGGCATCGTCCAGGAGGTGCTGCAATGGAGCCGCCCCGGCAGGGAGCGGTGACACACGCTCGCCGAGGCGCGGGAGCGTCTGGCGGAGGCAGCTGCAATGGAGCCGCCCCGGCAGGGAGCGGTGACACCCGTGTGGTAGACGGAGATCGACTTCTGCGCGCTGCTGCAATGGAGCCGCCCCGGCAGGGAGCGGTGACACCTGTCGGGACCCCGCCGCGCGGACAAGGCCGGACACGCTGCAATGGAGCCGCCCCGGCAGGGAGCGGTGACACCCGTCCGCCAGTACATCTCCTGCCGTCACGAAGACGGCGCTGCAATGGAGCCGCCCCGGCAGGGAGCGGTGACACAGCTCGTGAGCTGCTGCTCTGCCCTCCACGCGACTTGAGCGCGCCGTACAGGCTGGGCATCAAGCGGGAACAATAAGACATTGTGCTTCGGTGCGACCCAGCCTTTCCGGGCATGCTTCTGGTCCCGAAGCGGTCGGGGGACGGCGAACGGATTAAACAGGAAGATAGTCCCACGCGGACTCTCAACCACAGGGCATCACCTCTGGGGACGCGAATCCGAGCCAGGTCAGGCACCCGCATAGCTCATGCGCAGCACTTCGTGAGCACGGTCCAGGTGCCGCCTGGAGGCCAGGCGTAGTTCCAGGTCGCCGGTGCCATGATGGCCGAGGCCAGTCACGTCGCGAGTGAACCCAGGGACCAACTCGACGCTCTTCGGGTCGGCTTTGACGTAGACGAGCAGATCCTTCTGCCGGGGTGGGCAGACACAGGCGAAGTTGCGCAGCCGCTGGTAAGCGCGGTACGTCTTGCGCTGGACCGTGGTCACGTCGTCGCCCAGGCCGCGTAGCATCTCGTCCAGCTCGATCTCCAGCTCCGCCATCGCCCCGTCCGCACACCGCCCTCCGTGAGCGGCGTCCCTTGTCGGCCGATGACTCCGTCCTCCGGCACTGCCGAGGTTGCCGGTGACCGAGGCTACGGCCTCCAGGCCCACGTGCTGGTCGCCGAAGAACCGGTAGCGGACCAGGTCGATGCTGCGCCGGTGCTCGCGTACGGCGTGGATGTCGTAGCGGGTGAAGTCGCCGGCTACGCAGATCAGCCGCGGAGCTCTCCACACGATCTGGGCGGCGATCTCAGCACCGAGGCGGTCACGGACGAGCTGGTGGAACTCCGCCGGGTGGTCGACCAGCCAGGCCAGGTAGAAGAGACCCTGGTGGATCACCCCAGCATCGGTGCCGCGCTTGTACTCGACGATCACCGGCGCGTTGTTCTCGTCCAGCCCTAGCGAGTCGATACGCCCGCCATGGACCGGGCCGGTGCTGAACTCGCTCGCCAGGAACCGCACGCCCAGCATCGTCTCCATGTGCGCCTCGACGAGCCCCTGCACATCCGCCTCGACCTCAGCCAGACGCGGCAGAACCTCCACCACACCGCTCACCCTGTCGAACAGCCTCACCCCAGACACCGCCCTCCACTCAGGTCCTGCATCGGCCCCGCCAACGACCGAACGGACGATCGTATTCCAGGCGGGCGGTATCGAGAAACTAGCCGAGCGGGCAACCAGGGCAAACAGGACAACGGGACACATCGGGCCCACGCGGGCTATTCGCGGGACGGGCAGGCCGACGGTGCGTCAGGTAAGCCTGTGACCTGCGTGAACTTCTGGGACGATGACGGCCTCCGGAGCCGTGTGCGCAGGTTCGAATCCTGCCGGGGGCACTTTGGATGATGAAGTGCCTGAACGCCCTGTGACCAGCATGAGTGCTGATCCGGGGCGTTTCGTGTGTGCGGCCGGATGTCGGCACGGGCAGTTCCTTGTGACCGGTCGCGGCAACGCTCATCGCGTATGTCCCAGGTCAGGACCTCTCCCGCTACGCGGAACCCGCCAGGAGGGCGCTCACGCGCTCCTCACGCGTCGGCCTCGTGCTCGCCGTACAGCGCCCTGATCCGTCAGTCAGCGATCTCGTTCCGGCCATCGATGCCCTTCGTGCAGCGCCGAAGCGGGTGTGTGTGCGATCCGTGGACAGGTGGGGCGGCAACGCCACCACCCGGTACAACTTCCGCAACGACACCACGAACCGCGCCTCGGACTGGTACTTCGAGAACATCCCCAACGACAACCCGGCCCCCGAGAACCTGCCCGACGGGTCGGAGACCGACCGGTTCGTCGAGCAGAACCTGGAGACCGGCGCCGAGACCGTCCTCACCCTGCCGATGCTCCGCTGGGTCGCCAAGGAACGGGCGCGCGCCTGCGGCTTCAGCGTCGAGAAGTACGGCCCGCAGCAGAGCACCGACGTCTGGGCGCCGGACCGCGGCAACGGGCTGACGCCCGAGGGCGAGGAGATCACCGGCACCGACCCGGCGGACACCTCCGTGGCCATCGGCACGGAGTACGTCACCGACTGGATCGAGCACCTTCGGAGCCGCCACGGCAGCGCGGCCGAGGGCGGCGTGGAGTTCTACAACCTCGACAACGAGCCCGACCTGTGGCACCACACGCACCGCGACGTGCGCCCGGAGGGCCTGGGCTACGACGAACTGCGGGAGCGCACCTACGCGTACGGGGCGGCGGTCAAGGCGGCCGACCCCGGCGCCCAGACCCTCGGCCCGGTCGGCTGGGGCCTGAACTCGATCTTCTACTCCGGTCTTGACCAGGACGTCTGCTCGGAGACCAACTGCTGGAGCAACCCACCGGACAAGGCGGCGCACGGCGGCCAGGACCCGGGCCCGTGGTACCTGGACGAGATGCGCCGCTACGAGGAGGAGCACGGCACCCGCGTCCTTCAGCCAGGAGCTGCGGCTGCGGTCCACCCGCCAGCTGTGGGACCCGACGTACGTGGACGAGAGCTGGATCGGCCGGCCGGTGCGGTTCATCCCGCGGATGCGGGACCTGGTGGACGCGCACTACCCGGGCACCAAGCTGGCCGTCACCGAGTACAACTGGGGCGCCCACGGGCACATCAACGGCGCCCTGGCGCAGGCCGACGTGCTCGGCATCTTCGGGCGCGAGGGCCTGGACATGGCCGCGCTGTGGACGGCCCCGGCGGCCGACGCGCCGGTCGCGCACGCGTTCCGGATGTACCGCGACCACGACGGCAGGGGCGGCGCGTTCGGCGACACCTCGCTCGCGGCCGCCAGCGCCGACCAGGAGCGGCTCGCCGTCCACGCGGCGCGCCGCGAGGCGGACGGCGCGCTGACCCTCATGGTGGTCAACAAGAGCGGCGAGGACCTCACCAGCCCGGTGTCGCTGACCGGCGCCGCGGCGGGCACGGCGGAGGTCTACCGCTACGGCCCGGCCGACCTGACGGGCATCGTCCGCGAGGCCGACCAGCCCGTGACCGGCGGCGGCTTCACCGCCACCTTCCCCGCCGACTCGATCACCCACCTCGTGCTGCCCCAGGGCGGCGAGGCAGCGCCGAGCTGAGCTGGCCCGCGGCCTCCGACACCCGGGGGTCACCGGGTACGACGTGCACCGGGTGGCCGCGGACGGGACCCTCACCCGCGTCGGCGGGGGCACCGTGACGAGCCACACCGTCACCGGGCTCGAACCGGACACCCCCTACACCTTCGCCGTCACCGCGCGGGACGCCGCGGGCAACGTCTCCCCGCCCTCGCCGCCACTGGCCGTCCGGACAGCCGGCGGGACGGGGCCGGCCACCTGCCGGGTGGCCGGCGACTGGTCGAGCGGCTTCACGGGCGAGGTGCGGATCACCCATACCGGGACCGCGCCGCTGGACGGCTGGGAACTGGGCTGGGACTTCCCCGCCGGGCAGCGCGTCACCCAGGGCTGGTCGGCGAACCGGTCCCAGCAGGGCGCGAGCGTCACCGCGACCGCCCTGGACCGGAACCGGCGCCTCGCACCCGGCGCCTCGGTCACCATCGGGTTCAACGGCAGCCGCGGCGCCCAGAACCCGCCCCCGACCGCCTTCACCCTCAACGGCGGCACCTGCGCCGCCTGACCGCCCCTCCGGTACCCGGCCAGGACCGGGTACCGGAGGGGCGGTCAGAAGCGGAACAGCTCGGTGAAGCGGTCGAGGAGGGCGGGGTCGCCCTGGGTGCGGAGGGTGCCTTCGGCCAGCACGTCGGCGGGGGTCCTGGTGCCGCTCATCAGCTCGCGGACGGGGTGGCCCGAGAGGCGTTCGACGACCAGGTCGGGGGCGGGGTGCTCGCCGAGGCCGACGGTCAGCGCGCCGTCGGTGATCTGGAGGCGGAGGGTGAAGTCGCCCATCCGGACCTCGAATCCGATGGTGGCGCCCCGGGCCGCCTCAGGGCGGAAGGCGGTGCGGAACGACATGGCCACCGCTTCGGCCGTGATCGCCTCGCCGGGGCGCGGCTCGGTCATCGTCCTGGCGCCCCAGCGGCCCAGGGCGACGAGCGCCGGTTCGAGGTCCCGCCCGTAGTCGGTGAGTTCGTAGACGACCGCGCGTTCGGGGTGCGGCAGGGCGCGGCGGGTGGCCAGGCCGGCCTCTTCGAGCTGCTTGAGGCGGCTCGACAGGATGTTGGTGGGGATGGCGGGCAGCCCTCTGCGCAGGTCCGTGTAGCGCCGGGGCCCGTTGAGGAGGTCGCGGACGACCAGCATCGCCCACCGTTCCCCCACCATCTCCATCGCGCGGGCCAGGCCGCAGAACTGTCCGTACTCGCGGGTCGCCATGGTGCAGATCCTAACCCGTGATGCGATTGACAAAGCTTGCTTGCAAAGTACAAGCTCACTTCTCGTTCGACTGTGCCCGCGGTCCGCGGGCAGTTCTCACGAGGAGTGACCGCATGACCGCACTACGCAGGAGCGGGGCGGGCCCGTTCATCTCGACGGACGGCGTCGTGGAGGCGGTGACGCGCGTGTCCGGCACGGACGGCCCCCGCCTCGGGACCGCCCCCGTCGTCGCCGCGTCCCGCCGCGCCCTCAAGGCCCGCTCATGATGTCCGGGACGCTCGAACCACCGGTCCGGCCGGTGCCGCGGGGTCTGGCGGCAGCCGGTGTCGCGGCAGGCCCGTTCTTCCTGGTGGCAGGGCTGGTCCAGGGGCTGGCACGGGACGGGTTCGACTTCGGCCGCAACGCCCTCAGCCAGCTCGGCCTCGGCGCCCTCGGGTGGGTGCAGGTGGCCGTCTTCCTCCTCACCGGCCCGCTGGTCGCCGGGGGCGCGGTCGCGGTGCGCCGGGCGCTGGGCGGTGGGCCCGGCGGTACGTGGGGGCCCCGGCTGATCGGGGCGTTCGGGGTCTCGTTCGTGGTCGCCGGGGTGTTCCGCGCCGATCCGGGGGCCGGGTTCCCCGCCGGTGCCCCCGAGGAACGGGTCGCGTCGCTGAGCGCGCATGGCACCGTCCACATGCTGGCGGGCATGGTCGGGTATCTCGCGCTGTGCGCCGCGTTCCTCGTCCTCGCGCGGCACTTCGCCGCCCGGCGGCGGCGCGGCTGGGCGTTCGCCGCGCGCCTCCTGCCGGCCGGGGTCCTCGCCGGTGTCGCCGCCTCGGCCGCCACCGTCGCGGCGTTCACCGCGGGGGCGGGACTCGGCCTGCTCGGGCTCAGCGTGCTGACAGCCCGTCTGACCTGGCCCGATGCGCGGCGGCGGCAGTACGCTGACAGCCGCCGGGACCGCGCCGGCACCCGCGCCGAGCGACAGGAGAGCCTCGTATGACCACGCCCCCCAAGGGACCCGCCAGCTACTTCCCGGCGATCGAGAAGAAGTACGGCCGCCCGATAGCGGAGTGGCAGGAGCTCATCCGCGCCTCGCCGCTGACCAGGCACATGGAACTCGTCGCCTGGCTCAAGTCCGAGCACGGCCTCGGCCACGGCCACGCCAACGCGCTCGTCGCGCACACGCTGGCCGAGGGCAGGTGAGACCGGGCCGTTCCCGGGCTCAGGGCGCGGCGCCGGGGACGACGAGGCCGTTCTCGTAGGCGTGGACCACGGCCTGGGCGCGGTCACGACGTGGTGCTCGGCGATCTCCGGGTCGCCGAGCAGCGCGGCGGCGAGGGAGCACGGGTGCGCGCGGCCGGTCCTGCCGGGGTGGGCGTACGCGCGGCCCGCTGTCGGCCGCGCCAGTCCGGCGAGCGCCTTGCGGGCCGTGGGCCGAGGAAGCCGGTCACCCTTCCGGTCCTGACGGTGAACGACAGGTCGTCCACCGCCGTCCCGCGGCCGTAGCGCTTGGTCGGTCCCTCGACGCGGACGGTGCGACAGCCTCCGGCGTGGCGGTCTCCCGGTCATCCGACCGCGGTCGGGACGCGTTCTCCTGGTGCGTGGAGGCCGGTTCGGCGGGGTGGGGGGTTCGGCCTAGGGTGGGGCCTGCGCGTTGCCGGGATGGTGTGTGAGGACGGGGTTGTGGCGGTGTCGGGTGTGGAGACGGCGGAACTCGCGGCGCTGCTGATGGAGTGGAAGGACCGCTCGGGGCTGAGCTACGGCGTGCTGGCGAAGCGGCTGCACATGAGCGCGTCCACGCTGCACCGCTACTGCCGCGGGGAGGCGCTGCCGCCGGAGTTCGGGACGGTGGAGCGGCTGGCGCGGCTGTGCCGGGCGACGCCCGAGGAGCAGGCCGAGCTGCACCGGCGGTGGATCGCCGCCGACACGGCGCGGCAGCGTGAGCGGGAACGGAAGGGGCCGCCGCCGCCCCCGGCCGTTCCGGTGGAGACGCACGCCGCGCCCGTGCCGGAGGTGCGCCGGCAGGGGCTCCGGGTGGCGTTGGCCGGGGCGGGGGCCGTCGCCGCCGTCGTGGCGATCGCCCTGCTCGTGGGCCTGCTGACGGCCGGCGGGGACGACGGGGGCGCGGCAGAAGACCTGGCCGCCCTCCTGGACGACGGGAGCGCCGAGGACGCGCCGCTCGCCGTGACGGCCCGGCCGTACGCCTTCGACCAGTGCGAGGGCCGCTACCTCGTGGATCTGCCGCCCGCCCAGGTGCCCCCGCCGCCGACCGAGACGGACGCCGCCGGGTGGGTGCGCGCCCTGGAGGCCGTCCCTGCGGGCGAGCAGCTCGTCGAGCTGGCCGTCCAGGGCACGGGCGCGGAGACGGTCGTCCTGCGCGACCTGCGCGTACGGGTCACGGCGACCGGCGAACCGCTGCCCTGGGAGCTGTACGGCGGCTACTCCGCCTGCGGCGGCGGGCCCGTGCGGACCAGCGCGTTCGACATCGACCTGGACGCCGCCTCGCCGCGGCCGACGGCGGTGGCCGGGCAGGACGACCTGCCCCTGTGGGTGGACGAGAGCGAGCCGCTGGTGTTCTACGCCACCGTGCGCGCCGAGGAGCGGTCCGTCGACTGGTACCTCGAACTCGACTGGTCGAGCGGCGACCGGTCGGGGACCCTGCGGATCGACGACGACGGGGAGCCGTTCCGCACCAGCGCCGTCGGCGACCAGCGGGAGATGAACTACATGATCGGCGGCACGGAGTGGCTCGACGCGGAGACCGGCGAGCCCGTCAGCCGGTGACGAAGAACCCCGTGACGGAGCGGATGCGGTTCCCGGCGAACTCCACGACGTCGTAGCCGGTCGCGGCGGGGCCGAGCCGCCACGTGAACAGCGCGCGGTCGTGGTGGGCGCCGATCAGGGTGCCGAGGGTGAAGCGCAGGTCGCCGAACTGCGGCTGCGCCCGGCCGATGGCGTCCGACAGTTCGGCGTGCCCGCGCAGGGCCGCGTGGTCGGGGTCGGAGTAGAACGAGTCGTCGGTGAGGACGGTCTTCATGAGCGCGCGGCGGGCGGTGGTGTCGCGCTCGTTCCAGATCTCCAGGTACCCGTGGATGAGGTCGTCGGTACTGCTCACTTGCCTGCTCCTTCAAGGGTTTTCGGGGCGGCGGGCCGCCGGGGTGCGGGGCGGTCGGACTTGAGGGCGAGGGCCGACAGGCCGCCCGCGACGGTGAGGGCCGCGGCGGTCCAGCCGGCGGCGTGGAGGCCGTCGAGCAGGTCGGACGCGCCGGTCGCGAGGGCGACGACGAGGGCGAGGCCGAGTGCGCCGCCGATCTCCTTGGTGGTGCTGGCCAGGCCGGACGCGACGCCCTGCTCGTGCGGCGCGACACCCGCGCCCGCGGCGGCGAACAGCGTGACGAACGCGACGCCGCCGCATATCCCCCACACCACGCTGCCGGGCAGCAAGGTCCAGAAGCCGCCGCCGGGGGTGGTGCCCACGACCAGCATGCCGATGCCCACGCCGGTGCCGAGCGTCGAGGTGACGAGGGTGGTGCGGATGCCCCAGCGGCCGAGGAGTGGCGGGGTGAACTTCAGGGCGGCGAGCATGCACAGGACGGTCAGCGGGAGGAACGTCAGCCCGGCCTCCAGTGAGCTGTAGCCGAGGACGAGCTGGAGGTAGGACGTGAGGACGTAGTAGCCGCCGCCGAGCGTCGCCTGGAAGATCGCGATGACGACCATGGTGGTGGCGAGGCCGCGGCCGCGTGCGAGGCGCAGGGGGATGAGCGGTTCGCGGGTGCGTGCCTCCACGAACAGGAGGAGGACGAGGAGGACGAGCCCGGCGGCGAGCGCACCGGCGCCGCGCGGTGTCCACCAGCCGGCGTCCGTGCCGCTGGCCAGGCCGAACACCAGCAGGACCGAGCCCGCGGTGGCCAGGACGGCGCCCGGGACGTCGAACCCGCCGGGGGCGCGCGCCGGGTCGGGGGGCAGCAGGCGGGGGGCGGCGAGGGCGCAGGCGAGGGCGAGGGGCACGTTGACGAAGAACACCCACTCCCAGCCGAGATAGTTGGTGAGGACGCCGCCCAGGAGGGAGCCCGCGGCCAGGCCCGCGCTGCCCGCCATGCCCCAGGCGCCGAGGGCGCGGTTGCGTGCGGGGCCCTCGGGGAAGCCCCGGTAGACGAGGGTCAGCGTCGCGGGGGTCAGCAGGGCACCGCCGACGCCCTGCACCGCGCGGGCGGCGACGAGCGTGCCCGCGCCGGGCGCCAGGCCGCCCGCGAGGGAGGCGACGCCGTAGATCGCCAGGCCCGCCATGAACATGCGGCGCGCTCCGAGGCGGTCGGCGGCGCGTCCGCCGAAGAGGAGCAGGCCGCCGAGGCCGACGGCGTAGGCGCTGACCACCCACTGGACGGACGACGGGCTGAAGCCCAGGTCGTGGCCGATGTCGGGGAGTGCGACGTAGACGATGTTGTAGTCCAGGGCCACGACGAGCTGCGTGAGCGCGAGCAGTCCGAGGCGTAGCCGGTGCGATTCCATCAAGAACACCTTCAGCGTTGGTTCCACGGCGTGGATTGCACGGCACTGAGTTAATGCACGCCGTTCAGTAAGCGGTACGGCGTACAGTAGTGCACGTCCCTCCGGTGTCAAGCGCGCGGGCTCCCGCGCGGGGCGGGGCGGCGGCGTGTCAGACGGGAGGTGGCAAGATCACCGGGCCGTACGCTGGGGCGGCGCCCGGCCGGACCGCGGGCGCGCCGCACCACGAACCCGGAGGCGCCATGCGCTCCAGCCCGTCCGTGTCCCGCGTCCTCGCCCGTCCGCCGCTGGCCGGGAACTACGCCGCCGCCGTCGCGCTGGTGCTGCTGGCGCTGTGCCCGTTCCTCGTGCTGACGACGGCGACCTCCCTGATGCGGCCGGTGCTGCTGCGCGAGCTGCACGCCACCCCGTTCGAACTACAGCTCGCCATCGGGCTGTCCAACGCCGGGTACGCCTTCGGCGCGGTCGCGGCCGCCGACCTGATCCAGCGGGTCCCGCGGCGGCACGTCTACTTCGTCTGCGAGGCGGGCTTCGTGGTGGCGTCGGTGGTGGCGCTCAGCGCGCGGGGCATCGCGCAGTTCGGGACGGGGATCGTCCTCCAGGGGCTGTTCACCGGGCTGCTGCTGGTCGTCGCGCTGCCCCCGCTCGTGACGCGGCGGAACCGGCGCGAGCTGCCGACGACCGCCGCCGTCGTCTCCCTCGGGCTGTTCGGCATGGTGACGCTCGGGCCGCTGCTCGGCGGGCTCATCGGCGACGGGGGCGACTGGCGGCTGCTGTTCGGCGTCATCGCCGTGCTGGCCGCGGCCGGGTTCGCCGTCGGGCTGCTGAGCTTCTCCCCCAACGAACCGCTCGCGCCCGGCGCCGGGTTCGACTGGCTCGCCATCCCGCCCGCGCTGGCGGTGACCGTGCTGCCGTTCTTCGGCGTGTCCTGGCTGACGCGCTCGACGTTCGGCAGCCTCGTGTTCCTGCTGCCCGTCGTCGTGGGGCTGCTGATCGGCGTGGTGCTGATCGTGGCGCAGTACCGCGCGCGCGACCCGCTGATGCCGGTCCGCCCCATCAGCAACACCCTGCCGGTGGCCGGGATCGCGGGCGCCATGATCACGGGAGCGACGTTCACCACCCTCGTCGAGCTGACCGAAGTGTTCCTGCTGGCCGCGCCGCGCTACAGCCCCGTCAAGGTCGGCGCGCTGCTCACCACGCAACTCCTCGGAGTGCTGGTCGCGGCCCTCATCTTCCGGCGGCTGCTGCCGACGCGCTGGACGCCGGTGCTGGCGCTGTCCGGGCTGCTCAGCATCGCGGCGGCGTCGGTCGTACTGCTGACGCTCAGCGCGTCGAACGCGGCCGCCGTCGTCCCGGTCGCCGCACTGCTCCTCGGGTACGGGGCGGGGGCCGGGGTGACGCCGGGGCTGTTCCTGGCGGGCCTGTCGGTGCCGGCGGCGGCGATCGGCTCGATCTTCGCGCTGGTCGAACTGCTGCGCTCGGAAGCCGCGTTCCTCGTCGGCCCGGTCCTGCTGCACTTCGCGCAGGACCGGGGCGTCACGGACAGCGGCTACCGGACGACGGTCGCCATCGTGCTGGCGATCACGCTGGTCGGCGCGCTGCTGCTCGTCGGCCTCTACCTGCTCGGCGGGGCCAGGCCGCACCGGCCCGACCTCGACGCGTGGCTCGGCGGCCGGGGCGCCGCGTACCACTCGCCGCCGCTCGCCGCCAGGCTCCGGGAGAGGTGAGGGGGCGGGGCGCGGGTCAGGCCGCTGCGCGCAGCACCAGGTGGCCGCGCCGGAACCGCTCCCCCTCGCCCGGCTCGCGCAGCATCCGGCCGACCTCGGCGAACCCGGCGTCGGCGGCGAGCGCCGCCATGTCGTCCACCGGCCACCGGTAGGCCGTCAGGACCTTGTGGTCGAACGGCGTGACGGGCCCGCCCTCCGCCTCGAAGAACGCGAGCAGCAGGTGGCCGCCGGGCGCGAGGACCCGGCGGAACTCGGCCAGGTACGCGGGCACCCGGTGCGGCTCGGCGTGGATGACCGAGTACCACGACAGGACGCCGCGCAGCGTGCCGTCGGGCAGGTCGAGGGCGTCCATGGAGCCCACCTCGAACCGCAGGCCGGGGTACGCCTCGCGGGCCAGGCCGACCATGACGGGCGACAGGTCGATGCCGAAGGCGTCCAGGCCGAGGTCCCGCAGGTGCGCCGTCGTCTGGCCGGGGCCGCAGCCGAGTTCGGCGACGGGGCCGCCGCCGGTGGCGCGTACGCAGTCGGCGAAGGCCGCGAGGACGGCGCGGTCCAGGGGGAGGTCGTCCAGGGCGTCGCAGACGAAGTCGGCGTAGACGGTGGCGATGGCGTCGTAGGCGTCGGCCGTCGCGCGGAGGGAGGAGGGCAGCTCGGTCACAGGCGGGGACTGTAGGGCCTCCGCTCCGCGCGGCGGCGGGTGGGTCCCCGTCAGCCGGTGAGCGCGGTGGGGAGGCGCCGTGTCGCGAGGGCGAGGAGTTCGGGCAGGCCCGAGTGGCGCGTGGCGCCGGCCGGGGGTTCGGGCGGCAGGAGGGGCAACGCGGTGGCCAGGGTCTCCCACAGGGTGCGGCGGGCGTTCGCGTCGGCCGCCGCGGTACGCCGACTCCGCCGCCGTCCGCGCGGTCGGCGGGGCGTCGAGGCGTTCGCGCGCCGCGTCCGTCGTCGGCCACGCCGGCGAAGTGGTGCTGGGGGCTGGCGGCGAGCACGTCGGCGTGGTGCGGGGCGCCCCAGGGCCACGGGTGGAAGTTGAGCGGCCGGGACTGGGCGCTGTTGCCGGAGGGGGAGGCGGCGGGGGCCAGTGCGCCTGCGCAGCAGGGAGCGATCGGGTGCGGTGGCGCGTTCTGTGAGGGTGGCCGCCGGGGGTCCGGGGGTGGGGTGTGACCCGTGCTCGCGCAGCCGTTCGTGGTCACGGGTACGCCATCGACGCCATGCTCGGCGCGACCGCTCTGAGCGCCGCCGGGCCGGTCACGAGCCGCACCTGTGTGGCCCCGCGTGACCGTGATCGAGGTCTGAGTGCGGCGGCGGACCGCTGTCCCGTCAACGGGGCGGACGCGGGGGCCGGTCAGCGGTCCGTGCGTGTCAGGTCGCGCAGCACCTCGCGGGCGGCGCGCGTGCCGGAGGCCATGGCGCCCTGCACGGAGCCCGTTGCGCGGTGGTCGCCGCACACGTAGCGGTGGCGGCCGATGTCGGCGGGGCTGGGGCGGCTGAGCGGCTGGGGTGGCGGCATGGCGGGGAGGGCGCCGGAGACTTCACGGGTGGTCACGGGGTCCCAGCGTGTGGTGTCCGTGCCGTAGATCTCGGCGAGTACGGGCAGCAGGTCACTCGCCCGGCCCGGGTGATCCGGGCCCAGTACGGAGGTGGCGACGAGGGCGGTGCCTGGTGGGGCGTAGCCGGGCACGGCGTCGCTGAGCACGCACGTGTTGAGGATGCGCAGGCGCGTGTCGGTGAGCAGGACGGGCTCGGACACCGGGGAGCGTTCTGCGGCGTGGTAGTACGTGGTGACGGTGCGGCCGGGCGGGACCGGCAGGCCGGGGAGGAGGTACCCGGCGGTGGCGGGGTCGGTGGCGACGACGACGGCGCGCGCGGGGAGTTCACGGCCGTCCGCCGTCAGCACGCCGCCCTCGGTGAGGCGGGCCACCGGGTGTCCGAGCCGTACGGTTCCCGGGGGCAGCGTGTCGGCGAGCCGGCGGGGGACGGCGCCGATGCCTTCGTCCGGCAGGCAGAGCGTGCCGCGCAGCATGCTGCGCCAGACGAGGTGGAAGACGCGGCTGGACGTGGCCAGTTCGTCCTCCAGGAAGACACCCGCCAGGAACGGGCGGAAGAACGTGTCGGTGAACGCGTCGGTGAAGCCGGCGGCGGACAGCGCGGCGCGCGTGGTCCCTTCCGGCGCGGTCTTGAGGCGGCGGGCGGGCAGCAGCGCGTCGGCGGCGCCGAGGCGGGCGAGGGCCAGCAGGTCGCGGGCGCTCGCGGTCCTGCCGGGGATGAGGGCGGCGGCCCGGCGGGGGTCGCGGGTCGGGTCGGCGAGCCGCAGGCGGCCGTGGCCGGTGTGCATCAGCACGCCCCGGATGAACGGGCGCAGCCGCAGCGCGGGCAGGCTGAGGCGTCTGCGCACCTGGGGATAAGCCGTGTTGAACACCTGGAAGCCGCGGTCGATCGTGAAGCCGTCGTAGCGGTCGCTGCGCATCCGGCCGCCCACACCGTCCGACGACTCCAGGACGGCGACACGCAGTCCGGCGCGCGTCAGGTCGAGGGCGCAGACGAGTCCGGCGATCCCGGCGCCGACCACCAGGACGTCGGGCACCGCGCGCTGTGCGGGCATGGGGGACCACCTTCCGCCTCGTGCCCCCGCGGTCTCCCATCCTGCACGCGGGGGGTGTCGCGGGCGCCGTGCGCCGCGCCGGGGTTCAGCGGGCCGCGCCGAAGGTGCGGCGGTAGGCGCCGGGGGTGGTGCCGAGTGCGGCCCGGAAGCGGCGCCGCAGGTTGACCGCCGAGGCGAGGCCGACGCGGGTGGCGACGGCCTCGACGGGGAGGTCCGTCTCCTCCAGCAGGGCGCGTGCGGCGGCGATGCGCTGGGCGAGGAGCCACTGCCCCGGGCTGGTGCCGAGCTGTTCGGTGAACCGGCGGGCGAGGGTGCGGGGGGACAGCCCGGCGCGTTCGGCGAGGCAGGCGAGGGTCAGCCGCGTGCCGAGCCTGGCGGTGGCCCATTCGAGCAGCGGCGCCAGGGACTCGTCGGGCCGTCCGGGGGCGGGCTGCACGGCGTACTGGAGCTGGCTGCCCTCGCGGTGCGGCGGGAGGACCATGCTGCGGGCGACCTGGGCGGCGTAGGCGGCGCCGTGGTCGGAACGCACGAGGTGCAGACACAGGTCGATGCCCGCGCCGCTCCCCGCGCTGGTGGCGACGTCGCCGTGGTCGACGTACAGCACGTCGGCGTCCACGCGTACGGCGGGGAAGGCGGCGGCGAGCTGGGCCGTGCGGCGCCAGTGGGTGGTGGCGCGGCGGCCGTCGAGCAGCCCGGCCTGGGCGAGGACGAACGCGCCCGTGCAGATGGAGACGATCCGCGTGCCGCGCCGGTGGGCCGCGCGCAGGGCGGCGAGGAGGGCGGGGGAGACGGGGGCGCCCGTCGGTTGCCAGCCGGGGATCAGCACGGTGTCCGCCTCCTCCAGGGCGGCCGGGCCGTCCTCGACCAGCATCGGGTAGCCGGCGGTGGTGGGGAGGGCGCCTGGGTGCTCGGTGCAGACGCGGAAGTCGTAGTGCGCCGGAAGGTCGGGCCTGGGCGTGCCGAAGACCTCGGAGGCGCAGGCGAGTTCGAACGGGGACTGCGGTGCGTTGAGGAGGGCCACGACGCGGTGGGGCTGCATGGCACGAATGTACCTGGGGATGTCTGTCTGGACTCTCGGCCGGTGGGTGCTGTCCGGTCCACAGTGGCCTCATGAGCGAGAGCAACGGAACGGACGGCCTGAAGACCGCCGTGCGGGTCGAGGACGTGGAGCCGGTCGACGTGGCGCGCGGCATCGTGCGGCGCGGGCTGCCGCGCACGGAGTACGCGACGGGCTGGCTGATCGACTTCGCGCCGGGGAGCGAGTGGCCCGACACGGACGAGCACGCGACGGAGGAGCGGTACTACGTGCTGAGCGGGGAGGTGATCGAGGGCGAGGAGCGGCACGGGGCGGGGACGTACGTGGTCTTCGCACCGGGCAGCAGCCACCGGCCGCGCACCGAGACGGGCGCGCGGATGCTCGGCTTCACGGTGCTGAGCGCCTGACCGGAAACGTTTCGGCCCGTCGCACCGCCCACGGGGGAGGCGGTGCGACGGGCCGTCCGCCTGTCCTCCTCCCGCCCGCGTGTGACACGCGGTGCGACATTCCGGCCTGTTCATCGCGTCAAGAAGGTGAGGGCGTCACCACAGGGGAGGCGCGGAGGGCGGGAGCAGACGTGAGAGGGATCAGGCCGCTGCCGGCATGGCCGTGGTGCGAGGGGACGCGGGAGGCAAGGGCGCCCCGCCGTCGCGGACGTCACCGGTGCGACACTCCGTCGTCGCCGATGCATCTCTGTGAAGGTGAGGGCGGTCCGACCGCGCGGGAGGGGGCGTCATGAGGCGGCGCGACGACGACACGTTCCACGAGTTCGCTGTCGGCAACAGCAGCAGGCTCTACCGGGCGGCCTGTCTGCTGACGACGGGTGACACCCATCTCGCCGAGGACCTCGTGCAGGAGGTGCTCGGCCGGATGTACACCGTCTGGCACCGGCGGAAGTCCATCGACAATCCGCCGGCGTACGCGCAGACCGTCCTGGCCCGGTGCTACCTGAGCCATGCCAGACGCCGGAGCAGCGCCGAACAGCCCATAGTCGAGCTGCCCGACCGGGCGACGGAGGCCACCGACTCGCCCCTGCGCGTCACCCTGCTGCGGGCGCTGGCCGCGCTCTCCCCCAAGGACCGCACGGTGCTGGTCCTCCGCTTCTGGGAGGACCGCAGCATCGAGCAGACCGCCGAGGCCATGCACACGAGTTCCAGCGCCGTCAGGACCCGCACCGGCCGGGCGCTGGCCCGGCTCCGGGCCGAACTGGGCACCACCGATCTCGCCGAACTCGCCGCTCTCTGAGGACCGCTGGAAGGAACAGTCATGAACCACGACAGGGATCACAGCGCCGAAGAGGCCGCGGAGACGGAGCTGGAGCGGCAGGTGGCGACACTGCTGCGCGAAGCCGGGACATCGTTCACCACGGACCCGGGCCCGCTCGCCGACAGCGGTCTGCGGTACGGCCGCGCCCGGCTGCGCCGCCGAAGGGCCGCGACCGCCGCGGCGGGGCTCGCCGTGGCGGCCGTCGGCGTCGCCGTCGCCATCGGCGTCACCGTCACGGGGGGCGGGCTGCCGGACGAAAAGACCCCCGCGCCACCCGCCGACACGGACGTCGAGGACGGGCAGGGGATGCTCCAGACGCTGATCGGACTGCTGCCCGAGGACGTCGGAGTGCGCGGCGCGTCCGCCGAGGGACCGGACATGACAGCCTCCCCCTACGCCACCCTGACGATAGACAGCGACACCGGGCCGGCGGAGCTGACCGTGCGGCTCACCCAGTGGTACACGTCCGACTGGCGCTCGGAGGCGGGCTGTCCCGACCTGGTCCATGTCTGTTACGACGCCCAGCTCTCGACCGGCGGCCCGGTCGACACCAGCCTCACCTGGTACGAGGACGCGGACACGCCCGTGGACCCGGACGGTCCGCCTCGCCTGCACACGGAGGCATGGCTTGAGGGTGAGACCTCTTGGAGTGACGAGACCCCGGGGATGTGGCAGCTGGCCGTCTCGGTGACGGGCGACGGGGAAGCGGAGGACGACGCTCCGCTGAGCCAGGAGGACCTTTCGGCCATCGCCGCGGCCCCCGTGTGGGACGACCTGCGGAAGACCGTGGACGAGCGGTGGGCCCCGGCCACGGACTCGGCCGGGACGACGGAGGACGACGCGGAAGACACGGAGGACGCGTCGGCCGACATGGCGGTGGCCCCCGACCGCGTCCGCAGCACCTTCCGGGAGCTGGCGCCCTCGGGTTCCGAGATCCGCGACCTTCCGCTGGAGGGAGACGGCAGCGTCGCCTTCCATGTCGGTCCTGAGGACGGACCGGCGCGGGTCGGGGTCCACCTCTCACCGCCCGGCACCGGCGATCCCGCCGCGTCGGCTTGGACAGGCTGCGAGACGAACGGGCTCCTCGACAACGGCTCGACGGTGTACTACTGCGAGACGGAAGGAACCGTCGAGGCGGCCGGAGGAAAGGGCGGGGCGGGGCAGTCGCCATTCACCGTGATGGTCATGGTGCTCTACCCGGACAGTGCCGAGCTGCGGATCCACGCGCAGGCGGCTCCCGGAGACACCGAACTCGCCGGGCTGACCCCGGAGGACGTGACGGAGATCGCCGTGGCGGACGAGTGGCACGCCATGTTCGAGTGAGCGGCGACCGCTGACGGCCGCTCGACGGAAGGGACGCGCCCCCGGCCCGGGTGG